>JAKJAB010000070.1 GCA_022707725.1 Chloroflexota bacterium
CGGCTGATCGGCTCGCCGCTGCGCAAATCTGTGACCCACACCAGAGCTTCGTCAGCCGCCAGTTTCAACGTCAGGTGACGATCCACCACCGCGAAGGCAAGGGATTGCGTCCCCCACGGCGGGTCCGTCCATGCCAGATGATAATAGCCGGTAGAGAGAGCGCCACCGAGACGGCGCAAAACCAGCGGGACAACGGTGGGGGTGTTGCGCGGTACGTTGAACGTCTCTTGCCACTCGCGAATCACTGCACCGGCAACGTCTCGCCCGCGCACGAAATCCGGCTCGGACGCTTCGGAAAGGGTGAAGGCGACGCGGTCAGGATTCTGCACGACAAAGTAAAGCTGTGACGGTTGCGACGCATCGAGCGTCACCGCACTTAACGAACCTGCCGGGCCGATAAAGGGGGGAAGATCGCCGGTCACGAAACACGACCTTTGGCTTTGGGCGATGACATTGCCGTACACGTCAGCGATACCCGGCTTGAGCAGCACACAATACTCCGTCCGGGGTTGTTTATCCCAGGAAAGGTAATAGACGTTTGCAGCAGCGTCGAAATTGGTGTACGCATTCTCCACTGTAGGTGTGATGATGATGTTGCGGTCGAGTGTCGCCGCATCAAGCGCGCCGGAAAACGTCAGACGTACCGGCTCGGCGACGTCCACGCCGGTCATCCCATCGCGTGGAGCCGAAGTCACCAGGGCGGGAGACGGCACTGTGGTGAAGGTCCACCGCTGCGGATTTTCCAGCGGGGCGCTGGTGCCTGCACGAGCACGCGCGCCGACCTGCACAGTATAGCGCGTCCCCAGGTTCAGTTGTGTCACCGGGGTAAAGACCAACTCCGCGCCGTTGTCCACCCAGGTGATCGCGCCGGGGACGACCGCGCCCGCCTCATCGCTGATAGCAAAAACGCTGGCGGTGATCTCTTGATCCATCGGCGTGTTGAAGATCACGCGGATATCCGTCTCCAGCGGGACCTGCGATTGTCCCTCGGCCGGGATACTGGCTTGTATCACGGGGGGCGCGGTGCTGAAAGACCAGGTCACCGGTTCGCCGAGCGCCGCTCCCGCGGCGCTCATCACGCCTGCTGCCAGGGTGGCGGTGTACATCCGGCCGGCGGCCCACCCCCGCAGTGAGTCAAACCGATAGACGGAAGTTTCCACCCACATTCCCGCGCCCAGAACAGCAGGGTCGAAACTCAACGCGAGCGCGCGACATTCGCCATCTGTCTGCGCCGGTTTACCCACACAGGCGAGCGGAACAATGGCGCGATTGAAAACGATCAAAGCCGGTGTGTCAATGCGCGCGTCAAGCGAACCGGCAGCCGGCATCACGCGAGTGACAGCCAATGGCGTGAGCGTCGAAAAGGCGTAAGAGAGTTCAGTGGACAAGGGCAAGTCTGCCACCGAACGGATGTCACCCGCCAACGTCACCCGGTAGCGGGTAGAAGCGGTGAGCGCGCGCGGTCGGAAAACCAGCGTCGCGTCATCCGGCCATTCGAAATCGCCCTCGAGAGACGGCGCCACCCGGAACGCCGCCACAACGCTCGCCTGGTCCATTGGCTGATCAAAATACAGCTTGATCACCGTCGCATTGGCAACTGCGGATGGAGTGGAATATGCAGCCACTTCCTGGCCTGAGCGTGGTTCATAGCCCAGTATAACCGGCGGGTAAGAACGCTCAAACGGCTCCGGCGTCGCGGTGGGGGCCGCTGTCGGCGTGGATTCTGGCGTAGAGGTAGGCGTGGAGGTGGGCAGGCTGATCAACCGGTCACAACCGGCCAGCCCCACCACAATGAGCAGCATGCATGTGGCCCAAAACCACCGCGCAGAGGATTTGTGCATACATTCCCCTTGAAATCCAGACGACAGTTGAAACGCTTTGGATTCCGGAGTCTTTTCGGCTCCCGAGTTCTTTCGGCTCCCGAGTTCTTTCGGCTCCCGAGTTCTTTCGGCTCCCGAGTTCTTTCGGACATCATCTTAGCTTAGGAAACGCAAAAAGCAAGCGCAGACAGGGCACGGATCTTCACGGCGCGAATCTCCACGGCGCAAAGATTTGCACAAGGTCTGCGCTTATGTCAAACGCGATCCGGGGCACTTATTTCGGGCGCACGTATACGACTTTGGTTTGCGACTCCTGGACTTTCGGCAAGACCAACGTCAACACACCATCCACAAGCCGGGCCTCGGCGCGACTCCCGTCTACCGGCACATTCAACGCCAGCACCCGGCAGAAACTGCCGGATTGGCGTTCCTGGAACACGTAATCAACGTTAGCCAGAGGCGCAGGGAACTTGCCGCGGATCGTCAGCCGCTCACGCTCAAGTTTGATTTCCACATCTTTGGGCTTGAGTCCAGGGAGCGAGGCCTGTACTACGATTTCATCCGGCGTCGAGTACACATCGGCCATCAATGCGGTTTCGACGACCGTATCACGCCGCAGCACTTGCGCCACCCGCGCGGGTGTAAAGCGCGGATCGCGCATCAACCGCGCCACTGCCTCGCGCACAGCTGCGCAATCCAGAAACGGATTGAATTTCCAGTGCATCATCAGGCCTTCCGGTCAGCCGGTAGAAAGGCTAGAACTAGAAGCGACGACGACGCCCGCCGCTCAAAAGTGAGATGTAATACAACATCGTCGAGAGGGCTTGGGCGAGCGCGGCCACGTAGGTCAGCGCCGCCGCCGATAGCATCTTCCGCGCTCCATCAAGCGCCATCTCGTCGGTCAGGATGCTGCCCTGCTCCAGCAACCGCATCGCACGCCGGCTCGCGTCCAGTTCTACAGGCAACGTGAGCAACGCAAAAACGACTGCCCCCGCCACGAAGAAAACACCAATCCGCGCCAACGGCTCGTATTGTAACAGCAGGCCGCCGAAAAAGATAAGCGGGCCCAGCCAGGAGGTGAAATTCACTACCGGCACCATACCGGCGCGCAAACGCAGCAACGCGTACGCCTCCGCATCCTGCATGGCGTGGCCGAGTTCGTGAGCCACCACTGCAACCGCCCCCACCGATGAAGACTGCGCCACCCCTTGTGACAACCGCAAGACCTTATGGCGCGGATCGTAGTGGTCGGTCAATTGACCGGCGACACCCTCAATCCCCACGGCCAATCCAACAGAACGCAGTAAGTACTGCGCAACTTGCAGGCCGGTCATCCCGCCAGCGTTCGGCACGCGCAGGTATTTCCGATACGTCGCCGAAACCCGCCACTGCGCATACAGCGCCAACAACAACGCCGGCAGCGCGAAAATGAAGTAGGTCGGCATTCCCCACATAGCTACCTCCTCAACCTAACAATTGTCGCACGTGTTCCAGGATGTGCAGAACCGATTCCTTCTCACGGGCAACACACGGCATCACGGCCACATCCTGCGAAACAGCCAGCAACCGTTGAATTTCTGCCGGGGGCATCGCCGAACGGTGGTCCTGTTTATTGGCCACCACAACATACGGCACTTTGGCTTGCTTGCGGAATTGCCGCATCACCTGCTTGGCGTCCATCAGGCTGCCCCTGTCGGTACTATCGACGAGGAGCACAAAGGCATCCATCTCTTTCGCCAAAATCGACCACATGAATTCGAAACGCGCCTGTCCCGGCGTACCATACAGGTGCAACATCGCATCGCCCAGCCGTTTCTGTCCATAATCCATGGCGACGGTGGTCTCGGCCTTGCCCCCGGTCGCCACAGCCGGATCGGAAATCCGCCGCTCGGTCGTCACCATCGCGATGTCACTGACGGAATGAATAAAGGCAGTCTTCCCGGCATTAAAGGGGCCGGTGATCACTATTTTGTAAGCTTTCACGCGGCCACCCTCATTTTTCGGTCTGTTGACGCCGGAAATCGACGAAACGGTACCCCATCCCGCGCTCCGTGAAGATGTAACGCGGATTCGCCGGATCAGGCTCAATCTTTTTCCGCAGGTAATTGATGTACAGGCGCAGATAGGAAACCGCGTCTTTGTACTCATAGCCCCACACTTTAGAAAGCAGCGTGCTGTATGGGACTGTCCAGCCAGCGTTCTCGATCAAATGGCGCAACAAGCGGAACTCGATGGGGCGCAGTTTGATGCGCTCGCCCTCCACCAGCACTTCGCCGGTATTGAAATCCAGGCTGATACGGTCGTCGATCTCCAGGACAGATGCGCCAGTGGCTGACACTGGCTGCACCCGGCGCAAGACGGCGCGCAGGCGACTCACCAGCTCACGCGGACTGAACGGCTTGGTGATGTAATCGTCGGCGCCCAGATCCAGCCCGCGCACTTTGTCTTCTTCGATGCTGCGCACGGTCAGCATGATCACCGGCACGTTGGAGATCTCGCGAATCATGCGCAGCGTCTCGAAGCCATCCATTTCCGGCATCGAGACATCCAGCAGGACCGCATCGGGCATTTTCTCGCGAACCTGATCCACGGCCTCCAAACCGTTGGCGGCTTCGATGACGCGAAAGCTTTCCATTTCCAGATTGATGCGCACAAAGCGGATGATGCGAGGCTCGTCGTCCACTACCAGAACTAATGGGTGAACGTCACGCGGATTCGCTTCGGGATTACTCGCGAATGAAGGTAACAAGCTTTTCCTCTCCCTCAGTCGGCATGATTTCGATGCTGTGGATACGGTTCCAGGGAAGCAACACGATGTTCGTGTCCGGCAGGAAATAGGAGACATCGCGCCCATCTCGCAGGCGCGGACTGGAGACCTTCAGAAACGGCGCGTTTTGATCCGGCAGCTCGTCAATCTCCCCAACAATCGCATCTTCGTTCATAACGTGTATCAAAATGGTATGTGCCATCGTTGCTCCTCCAATCCACTAACGATTGGGATAAATATGCACTTTCAGGCGCATGGTGCCAAACATCAACAAATCCCCATCGCGAAAAGCATAGGGCAGGTAGGGCGTAATCCGCTCTTCATTCAGGAATGTGCCGTTGGTGCTGTCGAGGTCTTCGACAAAGCACGTGCCCTCCCGCGTATAGATCCGGGCATGGCGCCGTGAAACGCCCTGTTCCAGGCCCCCGTCTGTCGTCATGTCCAGCTCCGGGAAAATGCCGTGGGCCGCATCCAGGCGTCCCACCAGGATTTCGCGATCTGCCGAAAGCAGCACTTTGCGACCGGTGTTCAGCACCTCGACTTCGATGTTCAGCGCCCAGACTTCCTCACCTTCTTGGCCTTCCTGACGCGGGCGAGCAGGGCGTCCTTCCTCTTGCTCAGGAAGCGGCTCGGTACGCAACGGTCCCCCCGATGGCAGATAAGTGCCACACTGAATACAGAAAAGGGTGCCGGGCAGATTTTCCGCCCCACACGAAGGACAAATGACTTTGTTTGCTTTTTGTGTCATAATTTTCTCCTCCCACTGGCCCCGAACCTATCGCATCGGGGATGTTAGGCTTCGAGTGCCATAACGTAGTTTTTTGCGGCCTTCTTTGGTTGGGTCGCCGCCATGCATCAAACGGTTCACTTCCAACATCGCTGCTTGACCCAAATCTCGGCTGCCCATATCGAACAGCCGGGTTGCAGCGTATTCCAGACAGGTGGTCGCCTGATGCACGTCTCCCACACCCAATGCTTTCCAGGCCCGCTCCTGTAAATTGAAGACACTCAGCCGGGCCAGACGGTTGAGCAGTTTGGTCGGAACCGGCTCCTCTTGAGGGTTCAGCGTAAACGTCACATTGACATCCTGGCGCAGTCGAATTGGGTCAAGAGCAGCAATTGGCTCACCGATCAGATCCAACCGCGCGATACGACGTTCGCCCGTGACCGCCTGATCGATGACGAACTCCAACACCACCGCTACCGGTTCATCCGCCATCACATTGCCAAGAGCAACCACATGGTTCGCAGAATGTTCCAGAATTTCCAGATAAGGCGCAGCGCGATAAACCCCCTGGATAGAAATATAGGGCGCCATATTCACTTCCAGTTGCACATTCTGCAATAACGTGCTACTCAATCCCTGGATTTGTCGCCGGAGAGCCGCGCGGACATCCGAGGGGGCGCGAATATAACGAGAAACCCCACCCGCGGTACGCGCCAGATCATCCAGAAATTCGTCATTCCAATCCTCGCCAATCCCAAAAGCGGAGATGCTGATGCCTTCGCTGGCAGCACGCCGCGCCTCGAGCAGCGAGCGAGTCTCATCCCCATAAGTGCGGCCATCCGTCAACAAAATGACATGGTTGACCGTCTCAGGAGAAGCATAGCAGCGCACTTCTTCAAGGCCAGCTAACAACCCCTGGAAGATCTCGGTCCCGCCGCTGGGGGTCAAGGCCGCCAGCGCCGACTTGAAGATGCGCGGATTATCCATGAGATGCGTCGGCGCCAGCACCTCGGCGCGATCGCTGAACGCCACAAGCGCCAGACGATCTTGCGGCTCCAGGGATTCGACCAGATCCGCGGCAGCAACTTTCACATTCTGCATCCGCGCCCCACTCATTGAGGTGCTGCAATCGACCACCAGGGCGACGTTCAAATGCTGGCGCGTAATCGCGTTCTGTTCCTCCGTGTGCGGCAGAATATCAACCAGAACATAGAGCAATTGAGGTTCATCGAGAGGGAGCGCTTCAGTGCGGCTCTGACACAGTAGCAAGCCTACCGGCGCGTTCTCGGAAAGCCCGCGCTTCTCTCGCTGCCGATCATAAGCGCGACGCAAGACTTCATCACGCAAGACTTCGTAAGCTGTTTGAACTTCACGGAAAAGGTCCGCATCGCCATGGCCGCTGTCGGGATGATAATCGCGCGCTTTCTCACGATAAGCCTGCTTGATCTGATCGTCGTCCGCATTCACGGAGACGCTCAAGATCGCATAGTAGTCTTTCTGAGAGTCGATGGTTACCATCACACCCCCCCCTGGCTTTGCCCGTGCCAGGTCTCGATCAAAACGACCGAGATATTGTCGTTACCGCCGGCAGCATTGGCGGCAGCCACTAACTGCACGCACGCGTGCTGCGGCGTCGGCGCATCCTGGACCAAGCGCCAGATTTCCGCTTCGTCCACTGCCCCCCACAAACCGTCACTGCACAAGAGTAAGCGATCTCCAGGTTCGAGCGCATAGGTAAATACATCGATTTCCAGGGTGGCCCCCTGCCCGATTGCCCGATACAACACGTTGCGTTGTGGATGCACCGCCGCCTCTTCCTCGGTGAGCTGTCCCATTTCCATCAAACGATTGACCAGCGAGTGATCCTTGGTCAGCAGTCTGGCCGGTTGGCTGACACGTAACATGTAAGCGCGGCTGTCACCGACATGTCCCATAAAGAGGCGATCGCCCAGAATCATCGCACACGTCAAAGTGCTTCCGCTACCGGGATAGTCGCGTGTGACGACCCGGTTGGCCTGCGATATGGCCTCACGAACCACATCGGTCAATGAAGGCTGATCGGCTCCCCGCTCGGCAACATCCACCAATGGGATATAAACACGTGAAAGCAAAAAACTGGCCGCCACCCGCAACGCCAGCACACTGGCAATCTCACCGGATTGATGCCCCCCCATCCCATCGGCTAACATGAAAAGTCCAAACGGGGGCGCCGCATTGCTCGCTTCCTGTTCACCAGACAGGACGAAAAGCGCGTCTTCATTGTGGTCGCGCACACGTCCCACATCTGTACACCATCCAACAGAGAAGACGCCGGAAGCCCCCCAGGCGCGTTGCGCCTTCATGGCCGGAGCAAGCTCAGCCTCAGCCCCCTCGACCGGGGCAGTTTCCGGCTTTTTGAACAGATTCGCGGCGGCACTTTCCTCCGGCTCACGCCGCGCCGACTTGCTGAAGATACCGCGCAACCAGGTTTTTATATCTGCCATGCATCCCCCATCGTTCCGAATTACATCGGAATCGCGTACACATAATGATCTGCTGAGCCTATGTAAACAACACCGTCGGCGATCTGGGGCGCGCCAGTGATCGGCCCATCCGTCTGATAGCGCCAGCGCACAGCTCCGGTGAGCGCGTCGAAGCAGTACAGATTGCCGTCCACACCACCAATATAGAGATTGCCTTCAGCGACACTGGCCGCACCCGTAATCTGGTTTTCGGTTTGGTAACGCCAGGCAATCCGTCCATCGTCCGTGTCCAGAGCATATACCGAGCCATCGCCGGACCCAAAAAAGACGATGTTCTTCCAAATCTCCGCCGTCGAGACAATGCTGCCCCCAGAGCGGTACTTCCAGGCGGCCCAGCCGGAACGCGCGTCCAACGCATAGAAATGATTGTCCAGCGATCCGATGAAAACCAGGCCATTGTGCATCACCGGCGAAGCCAAAAAGGCACGGCGCGCGCGGAAACGCCAGCGCTGTTCGCGATTCAAACCCAACGCATACACGGCGCCCAACTGGCACGCAAACAGAATCAAATTCTCTGCCACCAGCGGGCGGGAGCGAATTTCACCGTCCGCCGCGTAAGTCCACGCGCGACGGCCAGATATCTGGTGGATAGCATAAATCTGCCGGTCGTCAGAACCGATGAAAATATGTCCCAACTCCCCATACGGTGAGGAGAAAATGCGACCCTGCGTCGGCACCGTCCACAACAAGCGACCGGTTTTCGCATCTACCGCATAGACCGCTTTGTCGATCGAGCCAAAGACGACCATCCCCTCAGAGACCCAGGGTTTGCAAGCGATTCCACCTTCGGTAGGATACTTCCACACGAATTTTCCGTTGTCTTCGGCTAAAGCATACACATTGTGGTCATACGAAGGCACAAAAACCATCCCATCGGCTACCGTCACCGATCCACGGATTTCGTCCTCGCAGGCAAACTTCCACAACGGTTTAACCACACCCGTGTCGAAAGTCGTCGTCTTGTCACCCAACGACCCACCCCCAATCTTGATCGAAAGACTGGCAGCCAGAGCGCGCCGGAACTCCTCTGCCGACCCCCAACGTTTGTTGATATCGTATTCCAACGCTTTGTCGATCACCTCGACGAGTTCACGCGAAACAGTGGGGTTTGTTCTGTGGATAGGGCGCTCGTGAAAAGAGAAGGGCGGCTCCAGACGTGGGTCTTGTTTGCTCAGGAGATGGTGCACTGTAGCGCCGAGCGCATAAATATCACCGCGCGGTTCTGCAATACCCCGATACTGCTCTGGCGGGGAATACCCTTCGGTGCCGATCATGGTGCCCTTCTCGCCGCTCTGGAAAAGTTTAGCGATGCCGAAATCAACCAGACGGATCCGGTTATGATCGTCCAACATGATGTTAGAGGGCTTCAGGTCCCGAAAGATAATCGGACGCGGTTTGTGGTTGTGCAAATACGAGAGCACCTCACAAAGTTGAATGGCCCAATCGGCGACCAGCCCTTCGGAAAAGAAGCCTTCCGCCTCTGCCAGGCGCGCCTCAAGGTCTTTGCCGGTGACGAACTCCAGGACGAGATAACAACGGGAACCTTCGGTAAAATAATCATAGACCTGTGGAATCGCGGGATGTCCCAACGTTGCCAGGATGCTCGCCTCGCGCTCGAAGTTGCGCACAACCATCTGCCGCACTTGCGGGTCCGATGCTGTACTGATCATCTCCTTCACCGCGCACAACCGCAACACTCCCGGAAAACGCAAATCTTGGGCCTTGTATACAGCCCCCATTCCACCGATGCCGATCACCCCCAGGATCTTGTAGCGGTCCTGTAATTGCACCCCCGCCGAAAGCAGCCCTTCATAAGAAACCTGAGGCTTCCCGCTGATTTGCTGGGTTTCTGCCACCGCTGGACCAGGAGATGAACCGGAAGGTATCGCTGCGGGTGCACCGGCTGGCGCTCGCGAAAGTGGCTCTGCTACCAGATGTGTCTGGGGTGCTACTGAGGGTTTTGGTACCTCCACGGGCTCTGGTTGTTGGGGTAATGGTTGCCGTAACCGCTGCGAAAGGCCACGTGTTCGCCGCGCGTCTGGACTGGCAGATGTGTCCTTCCGATCCGGTTCAGGCTCTAATTTTCGATCATTCATTGCAGAAAATCCTCTGTCGACTAAAGAACAGACGTAGAAGCATGTGCATTATACGAGCATAAGCAAGAAGCGCCATCAACGAATCATTTCCCCACAAGCCAGCTTTCGTCGGCTGTCTGAATTGTACAACAGAACCACTGAAAGTGCAAAAACACTTTACGCTTGTTCTTATAAGAACTTGTGCTATTCTTGATATACACATTGATTAACCAGGATACCGCTTAACAATATTGAGTGATAGAGGAAACCATGCAAGTTATTCCATCTGCCATCCCAATGGATCTCGAACTCGAATGTGGTAAATGTGGTCACACGTTTGCAGCGCATGTGGGCATGATTGGATGGAGGGCCGATACGATTATAACCGCATTGCACGTCTCTGGCCCGATATTCTGCGCCAACGGCCTTTCAAAATGTGGCGTTACCGTGAACTTCTACCGCTCAGACGCGACGATTACCAAATCACCATGGGTGAAGGCGGCACGACGCTCATGCGCGCCAACAACCTGGGGATGATGCTCGGCGCACCCAACCTCTTTATCAAGGATGAGCGCCAGAATCCCACCAACTCCTTCAAGGATCGCCAGGCAGCCATGGTTATTTCGATGATGAAAGAGGCCGGAATCACCGAGCTAATTGTTGCCTCAACGGGCAACGTCGCGATTTCATACTCTGCCTATTCGGCCCATGCCGGCATCAAACTATGGTCTTTCTTGCCGAGCCTGGTCCCGCCGGAGAAGATGCGCGAAATAGCCATCTACGGCAGCGAGGTGGTCAAGGTGACCGCCACTTACGATGTGACCAAGAAAGTAGCAGCACAGTTTGCTGATCACCGGGGGATTCTGGTGGATCGCGGTATCCGCAACACCGGAACCCGTGAGAGCATGAAAACGATCGCCTTCGAGGTGGCCGAGCAACTCGCCGCCGAGTTAGGCCCGCCGCAGCCCGGCGTGCCCTGGCGTACGCCCGATTGGTACATCCAGGCTGTCAGCGGCGGCATGGGGCCTATTGGCTTCTGGAAAGGCTATGAGGAACTCTACCAGATGGGATTGGTCAACCGGCTACCCAAACTGGCCCTGATCCAGGCCGATGGGTGCGCCCCGATGACCAACGCCTTCCGCAAGGGCCTTCCCCATTCCGAGGATGTGAGCGACCCATCCACACGCGTGATCACGATCGCCACTGGCGCGCCAGGCCCGGCTTACGATCATCTGTATGACATCATGAAAGAGCATGGCGGCGTCTTTGAATCCGTCTCCGACGAGGAAGCGTTCCGGGCGCTGCACGTGATGGCGAAGATGGAGGGTTTGTCCATCGAACCGGCAGCCGCCGTCGCTTTCGCCGGCCTGTTCAAGCTGCTTAACATGGGCGTCATCAACCGCAACGAGACAGTCATTGTCTGTTGTTCCGGGCATACGTTCCCAGTGGAAAAATTCTTACTCGAAGAGGATTGGCTGAAAGTCTTGCCGGCCAGTGCGGAAACCCTCGCGCCAGTGGTGCCCGAAACTCCGCCCCCTGCCCCGCCGTCGCAGGCAGGATTGCTTGGCGCGCTCGATCAACTCGACCAACGCGTGCAACAGATTATGATTGTGGAAGACAATCCAGAAGCCGCGCGATTGCTCCGGCGTATCCTCCAAACCCATGGCGAATTCCAGATTGGCGAGGCCCATACAGGCAAGGAAGGTCTGGATATGATCCGCGCAACGCGCCCCGATCTGATCTTGCTCGATCTGATGATGCCGGATATGGACGGATTCGCCGTCATCGACAATCTCAAGGCCGATCCAAAGTTGAGAGACATCCCGGTCATCGTGATCACGGCTAAAGAATTGAACTTAAAAGATCGCGAACGCCTCCAGGGTCAGATACAAATGCTCTTACAAAAAGGAGCGTTTATGGATGAGGATCTCTTGCAGGAAATCGGCGCGCTTCTGGGCAAAAACGATGAGGAAAAATGACGAAGATACTGTATGTTGAAGACGATCTCGCCAGTCAGCGGCTAGTCCAGCGCATCCTCACCGCTGAAGGATTCGAGGTAGTGCTGGCCGACAATGGGTTAGGCGCCATCGAGATGGCACGACGCGAGAAACCGGATCTCGTCCTGATGGACATCAATATCAGCGGGCTTGACGGCTACGAGGTGACTACCCGTATGCGGACCATCGAGGGTTTAGGCGAAGTCCCCATCATCGCCGTGACGGCCGCCACGCTGCGTGGCGACCGCGAGCGCGCGTTGGTGGCTGGATGCAATGGCTACATCCCCAAGCCAATCGATGTAGATCGCTTCAGTGACCAGATCCGCGCCTACATGGTGGGTCTGGAAGATGAAGTCGGCACGCCCGAAGAGAAGGCTGAATACCTGTTAGAGTACAACCAACGGCTGGTCAACCGGCTTGAGGAGAAAATCCGCGAGCTAGAAAACGCCAACGCGGAACTGCAACGCGTCGAGAAGATGAAATCCGACTTCGTCGTCTTGGCCGGGCACGAGCTACGCACCCCGCTGACCGTGATCTACGGCTATCTGCAAATCCTCCGCTCCAATCCCGTCATTCCCGGCGAAGACGAAACTGAGGGCAGCCCGCGCCACTTGTTATTAAAGGTCTCCGATGCCGTCAAACGGCTGAGCGAAGTGATTCAAGACATCCTCAACGTCTCGCTGATCGATGCCAATCGGCTTGATCTGTCACGCGAGCCGGTCTTCGTCCATTCGGTCATTCAATCGGTGCTGCATAACCTGCGCAGCTTTGGTCCGCAGCGCAACCTGACCCTCGAAATAGGACAGGGGATCAAGAAAACGCCGGTCATCGAGGGCGACCCACGGCGCTTGCATCAAGCCGTCGGCAACCTCATCAGCAACTCCATCAAATATACGCCGGAAAATGGGAAAGTCACCATAGATGCCGAAACCCTGGAAGATGTCGTACATATCTGGATCAAGGACACCGGCGTCGGCATTCCACCCCAGGAACTCATCCATATCTTTGAACGCTTCTACGTGCTGGAAGATGTAGCATTGCACCGCTCCAGCAAAACGGCCTTCAAGGGCGGCGGCTTAGGCCTAGGACTGGTGGTCTCCAAAGGCATTATCGAAGCCCATAACGGCAAAGTGTGGGCTGAAAGCCCTGGCTACGATGAGGAGAAATTTCCCGGCAGCACATTTCATATTTTGCTGCCCATTGGAAATCCATTTTCCACAACGGAAGAGGGCAGGAAGTAACCACGAACCGGCACTGTGGGTTCGAGTCCCACCAGTCACCCTAAAGCCGGGCCGTTGCGTCCGGCTTTTTCTATACGTCAGCCAGTCCCCGTGGCGCAATGGACAGCGCACCTGGCTTCGAACCAGGGGGTTGTGAGTTCGAGTCTCACCGGGGACTCACATATTAGCCGTTTATCCACTTGATACTGTCCTCAAGTTCCGGCATAGGGAGCATAGGATCGAAGCTCAACACAAAACGCACCCG
>JAKJAB010000071.1 GCA_022707725.1 Chloroflexota bacterium
CGGCTTCCCGCCGTTGGTGGACGTGCAACGCTGGTGGCAGCACTGGTGGGAACGCTATGGCCACGTCCGGCTTTACACAGGCCAGACGACGCTGATAACGCGCGACGAATTCACGATGCAGGAGCTACAAGCTGCCCTGCCGACGCTGCGCCAGTCGATCATGGGCCTGGTCACGCCACGGGTGGCGCTGCTGCAAGCGGAGCGCGTTAACCGCATCGTGAGCGATCTGGAGCGCCAGGGCTACATGCCCAAGGAGGAGGCGTGATGGCGGAGACTCTCAAACAATCGCTCGACCTCTACCACATGGACACGCTCAAGCAGATCGCCGAACATCTGAACGTTGATCTCCCCAAAGGGACGGTGCGCAAGGCGTTGATTGTCGATGCCGTCGATAAGAAGGTTCGCGAAATCGCCGGTTCCACTGATTTCGTCGGTAGCCTCGGCCAGGCCGAACGTGCGCTGCTGGCTTTACTGCTCAAAAATGGCGGCGTTGGCACACAACGCACCATCACCCTGCCGCTGATGAAAGCCGGCTTCATCTATGTCGAAGGACAGGATGCCACCATCGACCGGCCTCAGCTGCGAGATGTGGTGCTGCGGTTGATGCGCGCGGGCCTCGTGCTCAACCTCGACGATCTCGGGAATGTGTCTACGCGCCGTCTCTTCGAACCCTTCGACAAGATCGGTATCGCGCCGGAAGTGGGGCGCGTGCTGCCGCGCAAATTGCTCACCGTCCCGGAGCCGTCTTCCACTGTGCAAAGCGTCGCCACACCGCCGCGCGTCGAAAGCACAGACGCCGAACTTTGTCTGCGGCAGTTATTCTTCTTGTGGGCTGAACTGCGCCGCGAACCGGCAAATCGGCTTAAATCCGGCGGCATCGGCAAACGCGACATGCGCCGCATCGCCAGGGGGCTGCTCATGGACGAAGAGCGCGACGCCGACCGTTTGCTTTGGATGCAGGCCGTCTTGCAGGCCCTGAACGTCCTCCAGAGCACCCCTACTACAATCAGCGCCGTCGATACGAATGCCGTCAAACTGTTCTGGGATGCGTCGCCGCGCGCGCAGTTATCCACTATCCTGCAAAGCTACCCTAACGTGACGCACGATCTGCCTCTCAGTCTCAGCGCCGTTATGCAGTACGCCTATTATTCGGCCGTCCCGGTCCGTCCATCCAAAGAAATCCGCGGGCAAGTGCTCAACCTGCTCAAGGAGATTGCCGGCGCGCCGTGGTTCCCGTTCTCGCTTTTCGTGGCGTTTTTGAGCGAGGGACGTAGCGGTACGCTGGTGATAGCCGATAACATCTTGAACTCGCTTTACACCAACTTGCGCTGGTATGCCGCCGGACGGCGTGACGATTTGACGACGGCGTTGCAACAACTGGACCGGCAAGCGGCGCTCGTCGTGCTCAAAGAACTTCAGACGCTTGGCGTCGTGGAACTGGGCTACCCCGCGACAGGCGAAGCGCCTGCGGCGGTGCAGCTCACCCCGCTGGCGCGCGCGCACTTCGCCAACCAGCCGTTTCCGGCCTCGACGAACGGCGGGCAGGTGATCCTGCAACCTGACTTCCAAATCCTGGCGATGGGACCGGTAGCGCTGCCCATCCTCGCCAATCTCGAACGTTTTGCCACACGCGAGAAATTTGCCGAGAGCGTTGTCGCCTACCGCATTACACGTGAAGGAGCTTACCAGGCGTTGCAGCGCGGCGAGTCGCCGGAGACTATCCGCGCCTTTCTCGAAGAGGCTACAGGGCAGCCTGTTCCGCAGAATGTCATTCGCACCCTGGAAGAGTGGGGCGAGCAATACGAACGGATCGTCATTCGCCGCGACATCACCATCATGCAAACCGACGCTGTCGAAACGCTCGAACAGTTGTTGAACGACAAGATGACTGGCAAGCTGCTGCACCGTCTGGACGCGCACACCGTCTGGCTGCGCGCGAAAGACACCGCCAAACTTGAGGCGCACTTGCAGCAGCAGGAGATGCTGCCCGCTTACTCGCAGGGACCGGAGGCCGATCTGCCCCGCAGCCTGCACTGGGATCAGGATACACTGCGCCCGCGCCATCCGATGCCGAGCCTTTACGTCACCGGCACGCTACGCCGTATTGCTGCGCAGCATGGCGACCATTGGGAATTGACCCGTCAGAGCCTGCGTACCGCCGTCGCTGCCGGTATGGACGTCCCGGCGGTGATCGCGCTGCTCGAACAGATGACGGGCGCGCCGCTGTCGCCGGAGTGGGAGAAGCAGCTCAAAGCCTGGGGCAATCATTATGGCGACGCGCAGATGACGTCCGTGATTCTGCTGCGCCTGGAAAGCGACAATGCCCTGCAAGAGTTGCGTCGCTCCGACCGTCGCCTGGGGCGTTGGATCCATCCACTGCCGCACGCCACCGGATTGGCTGTCGTTGATGCGAAGCATTACGATGAAGTGCAGGCGTTACTGGCGGAGTGGGGGATTGACATCGAAGACAAATCCTGGTGGTAGCGCTACGCATTGTTACGCACGCAACCGCCGGACTCTCGAATCCGGCGGTTGTGCAAACAGGCTCTAACGTAACACGAGGGGCAAGTAGATGCGGTGGGGGATACTCACCATGATGCTGTGGGTCGCATCGGCCAAACCGCCCACATTTTGCGCCGTCACAGTGATTGTCTTGGCGCCGGGCGTATCCCAACGATAGGTCGCTGTTGCCGTCGCCTGACCGCTGACCGGCGACGGCGTCCACGTATACGTGATCGGCGGCATCGCGGTGGATGGGCTGACCGTGGCCGTGAATGTGTAGTTCATATCCACGACGCCGAAGACCGGGCCTGTGATGCTCACGCCCTCCAGTGGGCCGCCGGGCATAAGGACGAGCAGCGTTATCGAGTTCCCCGGAAAAGTAGCGGTGAATGTGGTTCCCGCCACCGGCTGGTCGGCCTCCCGGACGATAGCTGTCAGGTTGGCCGCGCTGTAGCGATACACGTGGGCATTGCCCGCCGGCTGGAAATTCGCCAGCGAAACGGCGCTGGTGTAAGCCTGCGCGGTCTTGTCGATGACCATGAGTGTGAGCGCCTGGTCGACGCTGCGGCGGGCGGCGTAGATGGCGACTCGATCCTGGTCGGCGCTGGAAGCTCGCACGCTGACATCGCCAAATGCGCTGCCGAGACCATCGTAGTTGCGATACATACGGAACGCATAAGCGCCTGGCTCGTTCACCGCCGGCGGCCCCCACAGCGTCGCCAGGTCCAATCCCTCACGCCCGAAAATGCCGAGCACATCGGCCTGCGCCAGCGCGCCGTTGATGTGATCGAGCGCTCCCCAGTTGTACTCGGTGATCGCCAGTTTCGTGCCGGGGTAGTTGTTCGCCACCCATTGCTTCATGCGCGGGATCATTTGCACCGGTTCATCGGTGGTGTCCGAAATCCAACTCTCATCGATGTATGTCGTATCCCACAGCGAGCGCGTCGAGCGCAACCGCAGCGCCTGGGTCGCGGCATTGCCGGCCGATGCAAGCGCCACACCGTTCGCCTGGGGGTAGTAGTGCAAATCCAGGTAATCCAGGATGCGCACGCCGTGCGCGTCCTCATACGCCTGCATCTGTTTCAAGTACCATGTCGTGAAATCCAGGTTGCCGTGCGCGGCGTAATCTGCGCCGGGTCCACAGCCATCGGCGCCGGAGAAGAAATAGGCGCACCATCCCCACGTCACCGGGCCAAGCGTCTGCGCGGTTGGATCGGCGGCCTTGATGGCGGCAGCGTAGGCATACGTGCGCTCGCGCATCTCGTCGTAGGTTGTGCCCGCCGGGTGGACTTCGCGGTGCGTGCTGTTCCACAACATCGGTTCATTGTCGAGATCGTAGAATTTGACGCCGCCGTTGACTGCTGCGCCATGCGTCGCCACCAAATGCTCGATCCACGTCGTGACAAAGGCTTCGGTGATGACCTTGCTGGTCCAGAGCGGATCGTTCCCGGTGATGGGGACTTCCTGCCATTCGCCGTTGCCGCAGTTCGTATCCCACGGATCGAAGCTATCCTGATTGGGGTACGCTGTCCGCGGAAAGCCGCAATCGAATGGATGGCCTGCGGTGCGGCGCTTGGGCGTCCAGCCGATGAGGGGCACGGTCAACAGCGGTTCGACGCCGAGGCTCTTATTCCGCAGCACAAAGGCATCTGCCGAGTCCGAGTCCGCATCCGGGATGTTCTCGAAGTACCAATCCGAGCCGGTATTGTGCACGTTGATCTCCCAGTTGTAACGCGTGGTCGAATTCCCGCCCCAACGTTGCAGTGGCAGCCGCACGGTTTGAGCCAGCGCATCATCGGCGTAGTTCATCCCATAGATGTATGGGCTGATCGGATGTTGGTCGGCTGCGGCATCGACGCTTAACGCGGGGCCGGTTGCCGGGGTTGGCGTTGGCGGTGGTGCAGCGCCGGTATCGACCAGCACGATGGAATCGATGTAAAAGGGCGATTGCGCGCTGCCGGAGTTATTGAACCATTCGAGACTGTACAACTCGCGCGTGGCATATTCCAACAGCGAGATATCGATCTGTGTCCACGCGCCAGCTTGTGGGGTCAGCGCCCGTTCGATCTCACCACTCCGTAAGTGTGCGGTGAAGTACACGGGTTGGCCGCCGGTTGCTCCGCCATGAATCCAGAACCGCAGCGTATCATAGGCAGACACATCCAGGTGAGCGCCGCCATAGCCGATCTGCACACCGCCCCAGCCGCCAGTATAGGTGACGGCGATGGAGTGTGTCCCTGAGAGCGCCGGCGTCATATTGGCGTAATCGACTGAGACATCATTGTACGACCAATCCTGCCATCCGGCTGCCAGAGCATCGTTGTATACCCACAAATCGGCGACCGGCGTCCGAGCGGCGATGTTCGGACTTCTGAAGAACACCGGCAGTATGCCCAGCGCCAACACCAGAAAGAACACACAGCCTGATCTCATCGAATCGCGACGACGCATATCACACCCCCCCTACGAAAATAATCCTGCTTCGACGCTTGAGACGGATCGCAATCCGCCATCCTTGCAGCGCCGGATCACAATCCGGCGCAAGCATTTTCGTGCTCGTTGGTATGGAGTTCCACATAGGGACTCCTCTCGCGTAAGGCCTACTCGACATGCTGGAACTGCGAGTGTATTGCTTCGTAATCCTCGTATTGATTTTACCACAGGATTATTTTTCAAATTTGACCTCGAACGATTATCAAACAGTACTATCGTCATCTTGGCAGGCTCATGAAAGATGTTATAATAATGGGTAGTTCTTATTTTCACGGAGGCCATACATGAGCCCAGCACAACCTAGCGCTACGGATCGAAAGAAAGCTGAGAGCCTGTACCAGGAAGCGATCGCCGCTTACGAACGTTGGGACGTTGAACTTGCCGTCAAAAAGCTCGAAAGCGCCCTGGCCCTCTATCCCAACAACCCCTCTTATCACATGAATCTGGCGCAAATCCTTTCGCGGGCTGGTGACTTTGATCGCGCGTTGCGCTCTCTGGCGAACTATCTCCGTCTCGCGCCTGACTCAGCGGTTGCAAGTCGCGTTGAACAACTCTTCGCCAGTGGTATGGACCCCGTCGAAGAGCAACTGACCGAGCGTATGACATCGGCGCAGATGCCCATCGACATGATCGGCGCAGCGATTCAGATGTGGATGGAATTCCGCATTGCGCTGGGCGAGGAACCTCTGAGCATCCCCAAGCCCGAGGCCTGGGCGGCGGCGTTGGATTACACCGTCCGCAAGGTCAACCTGCGCGATGCGCCGCTGGACAGACTTGTTTCGCTCTACGACGTTTCGGCGGAGACAGTCCGCAAACACAATATGACTCTGGTCAAAATGCTCGACATCATGCCCTGCGACTACCGCTACTTCACCGGCCTGCAAAATCCGCTCGACAAACTTGTGGAAGCGGCGGAACTGCTCGAACAACTGGAAGAACGATTCAACGAGGAGTAGTGCCTATTCATCGGTGTGGGCCGGTTCCCGACCGCGCCCGTCCAATAATTTCTCGTGATATAATAAACGCGGGGGCCATCAAGCCCCCGCGTTGAACGTTATTTACCAGCGCGAAGGTTTAGGGGAACAGGTTCGTACACCTCCGCAAGGGTGAAGACATAGTGAAGAGGACCAAAGGATGCACATCGTCTACCGTGACAAAGAGTGGTTTGTGGACCAGGAGCTGACCGTCAACCAAATGCTCAAGTACCTCAAACTGCTCCCCGAAAGCGTGTTGGTCGTTCGCAATGGGCAACTGATCGCCGAAGACCAGAAGCTCCAACCCGGTGACGAAGTCAAAATCGTCTCTGTCATTTCTGGGGGCTGAGAATGCGCTGCCGGCGTTGCGGTAATCCCGGCGCGATCAACATGCGCCAACACAAACTCTCGCTGTGTCTCGACCACTTTCCTGAATGGTTCCTCGAGCAGACCCAACGCGCCATCAAGAACTATCGGATGTTCGCCCACGCCGAGCGCGTCCTCGTCGCCATCTCCGGCGGGAAAGACAGCCTGGCGTTGTGGGACGTGTTGCTCAAACTCGGCTACCAGGCCGACGGCGTTTACATCGACCTGGGGATCGATCACGGCTCGAGCTACTCTGCCCGCTCCAAAGACAAGGCGGCGGCTTTTGCAGCACAGCATCCCGCAGCGCGTTTGATCGTGGTGGACATCCTACACCTGTATGGCGAGAGTATCCCGCAGGTGGCCCAGCGCCGTCATCGCCCGCAGCGCCCGTGCTCGATCTGCGGCCTCATCAAACGCCACGAGATGAACCGCGTGGCCCTCGAAGGCGGCTACGACGTCCTGGCGACCGGGCACAACCTCGACGACGAAGCCGCGACGCTCTTCGGCAACGTCCTGCACTGGCAGGTGGACTATCTGCGGCACCAGTTCCCCGTCTTGCCTGCCGACGGGCAGGGATTGGCGCGCAAGGTCAAGCCGTTCTGCCGCTTCTACGAGCGCGAGACCGCCGCGTACACGCTCATTCGCGGCATCGATTACATCGAGGACGAATGCCCTTACGCTACCGGCGCGACGAGCCTGGCGCACAAAGAGACCCTCAACCGCATGGAGCACGACTCGCCGGGCGCGAAAATGCACTTCTACACCAATTTCCTCAAAGCGAAAGAAGCTGGTCTATTCGCCGCCGAAGAGACCGCGCCGGAACTGCACCCGTGTCCGCAATGCAGGCAGCCGACCAGTGCCCCCGACCTGTGTAATTTCTGCCGGCTGTGGGAAGAGAAATGAGAATCTATTCGAGAATTTCCTGACGATACGCTGGCGCGAGATCGCAATCCCGTGTCAACGGGGCAATGGTGGATTGTGATCCGCCGGAAGCGTTCAAGAGGACATTTCTCGGAATGTCGCCATTTTCGAGAGCGTTGGGATAGGAGGAAAAGGATGATGAGTCTTGGTTTTTTGCTGTTGATCGTTATGGGATTGATCGGGTTGGGTATGCTTGGCGCAGGCGTCTTTGTGGTATTGCAGGGCGCTGAAGGGAATCGTCGTATGATAGGAATCGTCCTGTTGGTTTTGGGCTTGTTGCTGATGTGCGCGTTGGTCGTGGTGGGGATCGTTTTTTTCTTGCTCCCGATGCGCGTGTATTGACCGGAGGTTGCTATGACCACTGAACTTTCCCCAAGCCAATTCCGTGATTTAGCCGCCGCCATCGAAGCCGAGATCGCCCGCATCATCGTGGGGCAGCGCGAAGTCGTGCGCCACACCCTCATCGCGCTGCTGGCGAACGGGCACCTGCTCCTCGAAGGACTGCCCGGCCTCGGCAAAACGATGCTCGTCCGCACCCTGGCGGCGACGCTGCAACTGGACTTCAGCCGTGTGCAGTTCACACCCGACCTGATGCCTGCCGATATCATCGGCACCGACATCCTCGAAGTGACCGACTCAGGCGAACGGCGCTTCCGCTTCCATCGCGGGCCGGTCTTCACCAACCTGCTGCTGGCCGACGAAATCAACCGCGCCACGCCCAAAACGCAATCCGCCCTGCTGGAAGCGATGCAGGAACGCCAGGTGAGTATGGGTGGCGCGACGTATCCACTCACTCAACCGTTCCTCGTGCTGGCGACGCAGAACCCCATCGAGTTGGAGGGTACCTATCCCCTGCCGGAAGCCCAACTCGACCGCTTCCTGTTCAAGATCAACGTGGGCTATCCCCCGGCGGATGAGCTGGTGGAGATCATGGCCCGCACGACCGGGGCGGATACGCCCAATGCACGTTTTGTCGCCGACGGCAACAGGGTCCTGGCGATGCAATCGCTCGTCCGTGGCGTCCCCGTGGCGACGCCGGTGAGCACTTATGCCGCCCAGTTGACCGTCGCCACACACCCCGACAATCCCGACGCCCCGGAAATCGCGCGCCGGGCTGTGCGCTATGGCGCAAGTCCGCGTGGCGCGCAAGCGCTCATCCTGGGCGCAAAAGTCGCCGGACTGCTGGCAGGGCGTTACAACGTGGCGTTGGAGGACGTGCGCGCCGTGGCCCCTGCGGCTTTGCGTCATCGCTTGATCCTGAATTACGAGGCTGAAGCGGAAGGCATTACCCCCGACGCTATCATCGCAGCTGTCCTGGACGCCGTTCCGGAGACGTGATATGACGCTGGATGCCGATCTCGCCTTGCTCTCGCGTCTGCGCTTTGTGACGCGGAAGCGCAAGCGCGGCGGAACGTGGGGCGAGCGGCGTTCGACCCGGCGCGGCGCGGGCCTGGAATTCGCCGACTACCGCGACTACACGCCCGGCGACGATCCCCGCCGGGTGGATTGGAACCTCTACGCGCGGCTCGACCGCCCCTACGTGCGTCTCCACGAAGAAGAGGAAGACCTCGCCGTGCTGGTGCTGCTCGACAGCAGTGCCTCGATGGCGTGGGGCGAAGGCGAGACCGCCCGCTGGCCTGCCGTGCAACGGCTCGCGGCGGCCCTCGGGACGATGGCGCTGCTCGGCGGCGACGCGCTCTTGGGCGCGGCGTTGCACACGACCTACGCCTTCTGGGGGCCGGGCCGGGGCCGGGGTCTGCTGCCGGGCTGGCAGGCGTGGTGTACTGCGTTGACGCCTTCCGGCGCGGCGACCCTGGCGGATGCGCTGCGTGACGTCGCCGCGCGGACGCAGCGCCCGGGTCTGGCGCTGTTGCTCACCGATGGCTACGACTCCGACGGCTTGCGCGCCGGTTTGGCGGCGCTCGCCGGGCGCGGCCACGAAGTCGCCCTCCTGCACCTGCTCACCCCCGACGAACTCAACCCCACCTTGCGCGGCGATTTGCGCCTGGTCGATGCGGAAACCGGCGCTAAGCGCGAGGTGACGGTCGATGGCGCGGCGTTGGATGCCTACCAACGCCGCCTGACGGACTGGCAGGCCGAACTTCGCGCGCTCGCCGGGAAGCACGGCGGACGCTACGCTATGTTGCGCACCGACGTTCCCTTGCGGCGGATGTTGTTGGAAGATTTGCGGAAGGCGCGGATTGTCAGTTGAGGCAGAATCTCTCTGTATATTGCATGAAGGCACGTTTGATGGCATAATGGAAGTAGATTAATGGATATTTGCCAGGAGTGTGAATTATGAAGGCACAGCGGTATACGATTCAAGCGATTGTCTATCCGGGAGACGAGAGCGGCTATGTGGCTGAATGTCTGAATCTAGCTGTGGTTACGCAAGGGCAAACACTGGATGAAACCGTGCAGAACTTGCGTGAGGCTATTTTGCTGCATTTGGAAGGCGAAGACATGATGGAACTTGGCCTTGTTCCACATCCACCTGTATTAGTATCCCTTGAAATGGAACCGGTCTATGCCTAAACTACGTCGACTTTCAGGTGCGGATGTGATCCGTATTTTCGAGTACTTCGGCTTTGTTATACATGCGCAGCGGGGCAGTCACGTAAAATTGTGAAGGATTGGCATTATGGGTGAAAAGCAACCCCTGACTATCCCATTGCATACTGAGCTTGATACTGGGACACTAAGGGCTATTTTTCGTCAGGCTACGCAATATATCATTGAAAATGAGCTACGACCCTATTTCTACACTGAATGAGCAGAAACCGCGTTTGCCTTTGCCGGAACCGACAGCTTTCCTTGTGTGCGCCGGTACTTGGCAATTTATGCCAGGTGAATTGGACATTATTCTCGCCGCATTGGATCAGATACGAAAGCTAGACTTGGGGGAACATAACGTTAGTGCGGCAGAAAGTGTTACTGCGCAATGAGTATATAGTTGCGTATGCCTTTCAACGATCTTGCCTCCGCACTCCACTGGGCAAGCGCCCTCCTTACTCCTTATGCCGACCGCCCGCAAGTCGAGGCGGAACTGCTGCTGGTCCACGTTCTTGCTCAACCGCGCGCCTATCTGTGGGCGCACCCCGAAGCACCGCTCACCCCAGAACAGGCTGCGACGTATGCCGAATGGGTTCAGCGCCGCGCTGCCGGCGAGCCGCTGCCCTACATCACCGGACGGATCGAGTTCTTCGGACTGACGTTTGCGGTGACGCCCGACGTGCTGATTCCCCGCCCGGAGACGGAAATGCTCGTGGAAATCGCGTTGGACTGGCTGAAGGCGCGCCCGGCTGCTACTGCCGTGGATGTGGGGACCGGCTCTGGCTGTATTGCTGTGGCGCTGACGCTCCACGCGCCGGCGGTGCGCCTCTACGCCACGGACGTCTCGCCCGCTGCGCTACGGGCGGCGCGCGCCAACGCGGAACGCCACAACGTCGCGGAGCGCATCGCGTTTCTCGCAGGCGATTTGCTCGCGCCGCTGCTCGAACCGCCGGACCTCATCGTCAGCAATCCGCCCTACGTCGCGGAGGACGAATGGGACGCGCTGCCTCTTTCCGTGCGACAGGAACCGGAGCGGGCGTTGCTTGCCGGCGCAGACGGTCTGGACGCGATTCGGCGGCTGCTGGCGCAGGCTCGAACCCGGCTGCGTCCCGGCGGGCTGATGCTGGTGGAAATCGGCGAGCGGCAAGGCGAAGCGGCCCGGACGCTTGCCCAGGCCGCTTTCCCGCGAGCCAATGTCGCCATCCTCCCCGACCTCGCGGGGAAAGACCGCGCGCTCAGGATTGCGCGCGCCAGCAACTGAAACCGCTACAACTTTGGGGTTCCCTTATCCCCTGATGACCAACGGCAGATAGACGGTAAACCGGTACTCGTCTGCCCCAAGATCGTAACCCGCGCCCATCGGACGGGGGTCGCCATCGATGTCGGTGGTTATGCCTGAGTTTACACCGTTGTCAATCGCAGCCGAGCGGCCGGTCAAGTGATAGCCGTCGGCGGCAAAAGCCGGATCGCCTGTCGTAGCGTTCTGTACGGTCGTGCTGCCTGCCCCGCCATAGTTCGTCCCATTGGTGTGCCACAACACTCCATTGAGCGTTGTGGTATTCCCCGCCGTTGTCGTGATACCCACAGTTTGGTCGACCAGAATCACGTTCGTGAGCGTCACGTTGCTGTAGGTTGTGCCGTTGTTGACGACCAGGATCCCATTGCCTTCGCCGCCGGTATTGCGCGCAATCGTGACATGCTGGAACGTCGAAGGAGAACCTGTGAGCAGCACACCGCTTCCCCGGACGTTGGCAACGTTATCTATGATGACTACATTTCTGACCGTGGCGTTTCCATGGATCCACAGACCGCCGCCCTCTTGATGCGCTGTATTGCGCTCAAAACGCACGCCGGTCAACGTGACTGTGTAGTTGCCATTCCACTGCAACAGCCCGCCGCCTTGCTGCGCCGCTGTATTGCTGATGAACCGTGTCCCGTTGATGCTGACACTGTTGTTCACATTGACGCCGCCGCCGTTGCAGCCCAACGTGCGGTTGTTGCGGAACAGGCCGCCGATGAGGGTAGCATCTCCGCTGTCGGCGTGCAGACCGCCGCCGTGCCAGGTGGCCGTATTCGACAAAACCTGCGTGTTTTTCAGCCGCACACTGCCGTTCACATACAATCCGCCGCCGTGATTGGTTGCCGTGTTGCGCTCAATCCAACTGTCGCTGATTTCGACCCGTTCATTAACGCCGCTTTGGTAAAGTCCGCCGCCATAATCGGCGCTATTGTCGACGATGCGACAGTTGGCGATGGTCAGGCTGCCGTTGTTGACGTGGATACCGCCGCCCACCCCGCTACTCGCTTGCCCGCCCGTCACCGTGACGCCGTCCAGGAGCGTGAAAGCATCTGTGCTGTTCGCCGTGACGACGTGATAGACGTTGTCGCCGGCGTCGCCCGCGACGCCAATGTCGCCGCTGAGAACGACGACGTTCGTCGTCCAGTTACGTTGATTGCGCGTCGTTTCCGTTCCGGCAAAGCCCCCGTAGAGCGCCGCGCCGGGTACCAGCAGGAAGGTGGCGTTACGGTCGCTGCCGGTCGTCGGCTTGTACGCGCCCGCCGCCACCCAAATCTCATCACCGGAGGTCGCTTCACCTAACGCTGTTTGCAGTTCACAGGCGTTGGCCCAGTTCGCACAACTACCCGTACCGTTTGCGCTCGGTTTCACGTGGAAAATGGCAGGCGACAGGTTACGCAGGCTAAAGCCCACGGTGTTGCTGGCGCCCACCATCGTCGCGCTGACTATGTATGCGCCGCGAACCCCGTTCGCCGTCGCGTTGACGCTCGCCGCGCTGCCCGCAATCGTCGCCGGGCTGGTCGCCAGACTCGCGCTCGCACCGGAGGCCGGCGGCAAGAAGCTAACTTTGCCGCCATTCACCGGCTCCAAAGGGTTATTCGGGGTGACGCTCACCTGCAGCGGCTGCGCGAAGGCTGTGTTGATGAGTGTGCTCTGATTGTCGCCGCCGGTGATTGCCAACGTGAACCGGCTGGACTCGAACGCGCCGATATCGCAATATGGGCCTTGTGGGCGCACCACGCCGCGCGCATCGGCGGCGGGACAATTGACGCCATAGGCCGTGTCCAGCGCAGATGAGCTGGGGAGCAGGGGAATCGTCTCGACGCTGCCGCCATAGTTGCCCAACGCGCCCAGAAGTGGATCGGCGGTGATGATGTCCGTGCAGGTCAAGCCCGCCGGGCAGCCGCCTTGGACTACCGCTGTATGCAGGGTGGCGTTGCTTTCATCGTCGTAAATCTGATCCGGCGTGTTACCCCACAGGATTGTGTTGGTGATCGCCGTTGCGCCGCTTGACAGATACAACGCCCCACCTGTTGTAGAATGACCGGCATCGTAGCCGACGGCGTGATTGTTCACAAACGTCACATTGGTCAACGACGGCGGGG
>JAKJAB010000072.1:0-1953 GCA_022707725.1 Chloroflexota bacterium
AACCCGGCATTGGCAAGAGCCGTTTGATGCAGGAATTCTCGCTGCGGCTCAAGGATTCCGGCGTTGTCGTCCTGGAAGGGCGCTGTTCACCTCAGAAGTCCACGCATGCTTTCGCGTTGTTCACGGAAGTCTTAGTGCAAGTCTTCGATATACAGCCCTACGATGCCCCCGATCAAATACGCGCCAAGATCGAGCGCACCTTTGCGAGCTGGCCGCGTGATACGCTGGCAACCCGTCCATACCTGGAAACGCTGTTGGGCTTGTGGCCCGAAGGCGTGATGGGAGAGCGACTTGCCAACCTGGAGCCGGAGCAGTTACGCCAGCAAACGTCCGTCGCCTTACGCCGTTTGTTCAAGAGCCTATCCACCCAAAGCCCATTAGTTGTTTTACTGGATGATCTGCATTGGATCGATCCGGTATCGGCGGAACTGCTGCAATTTCTCATCACAATCGTGGCGACAGCGCCGATTCTCTTCGTGTGCGCGCAGCGCCGTCAAGGGGGTGACGCGCCGAATGACCAGCTTGTTCGAGTGCAGAGCCTGATCCCAACGCAGACGCTGCGTTTTCTGTTGGAGCGTCTCACGATGGAAGAACGGGAAATGCTCCTCGTTGAGTTATTGCCACAGACGGATCTCCAGCCCGATCTTCGAACTTACGTCCTCACGCAGAGTGAGGGCAATCCCTACTTTATCGAAGAATACTTCGCATGTTCATCGATCATGGGTATTTGCAGTACCTGAATAATCGATGGGTGATGCGGCCTGACATAACGCTCCAGCAAATAGAACTCCCGGCCTCTCTGGAAACGCTCATCCGCTCCCGTGTCGATGCGTTGCCTCCGGATTTGCGTGAGGTGCTACAAGTGGCGGCCGTCCTTGGTGCGCCGGTTGAGACTGAAGTGCTGCAAGCTGTGACCGGCCGGCCGGAAACGCTGACTGCGCTGGTGCGTTTGGCATCCCGGCTCATGATGCAGCGCGGCACCGAAGCAGAGCAGTGGTTTTTCCACCACTCTCTTATCGAACATGTCGTTCATGCTTCCCTCTTGAGGACGCACCAACGCGCGCTACATCTCAGGGTCGCGCGAGTGCTGGAAACGCGTTGGGCCGGAGCCGGGAACGAACACGCGGAAGTGCTGGCCTATCATCTGCTGCGAGCCGGGCAAAACACCGAGGCGCTCACGCACTTGATGACCGCCGGGGAACGCGCTGCTGCCCGCTTCGCCAATGAGGCGGCGATCAATTACTTTGAGCAGGCGGCAGAGATATTGAGCACGCAGACTTCCATTTCCGACAGTACCCGCTGGCGTTTGGCAGCAGGATTAGGCGATGTCTATCGCGCGTTGGGCCGCCATGATGACGCTATGGCTGCGCTCAAGGTCGGGTTAGCCTTGATGTATACCGGTGTGCTCTCCAGTCATCTGCGGGCCGGATTGTACCGCCGCATGGGCAAGACCGCTCAGCAAATGGGTTCTTTCGATCATGCCTATCAGTACTATGAGGCTGCAATCAAGATTCTGGCAGAGCCGGATACGCCCGAGACAATTGCTGAGATGTCGCGGGCGCTCAATGGGTTGGCGTACCTGTTTTTGCAGCAAGGGCAGCTTGAGGAGGCGCGGAAAACGTGCGAGGTGAGTTTGGAGTTCGCGCAGCGCGCCGGTGATGTAGCTGGATTGGCGGCCATAGAGAATACCATGGGCGGTATTTACTATTGCAGGCACAGACAAGAATTTCGGTATAGTGGTACAATAGGCCGTATGAGAACACCCTTATACATTCGAGAACTAACCACCGAAGAGCAAGAGGCTGTCGAAGCCGGCTTGCGCAGCAAGGATCTGTTCCGGCTACGGCGTTGCCAGATCGTAGCAGCAAGCGCCCGTAAGGAGCGGGTGCCAGCCATAGCCCGCACCCTCGGCTGCGATGAGCAAACAGTGCGCAATGCGCTGCACGCGTTCGA
>JAKJAB010000072.1:2002-12681 GCA_022707725.1 Chloroflexota bacterium
CCCGCCCCAAGCATATCCAGGCGGCGCTGCCGCCCGAAATGTACGCGTCCTTGAAGGCCTTGTTGCATCGGAGTCCGCGGGACTTTGGGAAGCCCACCAGTCTTTGGACGCGCGACTTGGTGGCCGAGGTCTGCTTTGAAGAAAAGCTGACCCGCACCCTGGTCAGCGGGGAAACGATTCGCGCCACGCTGCAACGGATGAAGATCAGCTGGAAACGAGCCAAGAAATGGCTCACGAGTCCGGATCCGGAGTACGCGCGAAAAAAAACGCCCGCGACCGGCTGATCAAGTGGGCCACAGAGCATCCTGAGTGGGCGTTGGGCTTTCAGGACGAAACGTGGTGGAGTCGTTTCGCACAGCCGCGCCTGTCTGCCTGGAGTGCGGAGGGGGAGACTTTGCGCTTGGTGGAGCAGCCCCCGAGCCAGGCAGACCCCGACCCCAAGGCGCTGGCGTGTTACGGGCTGCTGGTACGGTGGACGAGGGCAGAGGCTGCCGAACCGACCACGCAAGTGTGGCTGCGCTTTGTGGATGGGCGGCCTGTGAGTAGCATCACGACGCAGTATTTGGCGTGGTGTTGTGAGAAATTGGCCGCGGAGGGTCAGCGCGCCTTGTTGATGGTTTGGGATAATGCGACGTGGCATACCAGTCACGAAGTGCGGACGTGGCTGCGCGCGCACAACCAAACTATCAAACAAACGGGTCAGGGAGTGCGGATTGTGCCGTGCCGGTTGCCGACCAGGAGTCCCTGGCTCAATCCTATTGAAGCCCACTGGGTACACGCAAAACGGCGGGTGGTTGAACCCAATGGGACTTTGTCGGCCCAGGCCTTGGCCGACCGGGTTTGTGAAACCTTCAACTGCACTCATGAGCCACATCTCACTGTTCCCGAAAATGTCCCCTGCTAATGCAGTGAATTCGGGATAGCGATCTTCGAACAGCGTGAACGCGAGCGGGTAGCGCGGGCGCGGCGGCAACTCCTCGGCAGGATACCCCATAACCAGTTCCACCAGCGGAAAGACCCGCTTGGGCAGATGGTATTTTTCCTGGATACGGTTTGCCCGGTAGGGCGTCATCCCCAGAAAACAGCTCCCCATGCCGAGGCTCTCCGCGGCAATGACCATATTCTCGGCCATCAATGCCACGTCCTGGATCGCCAGGAGCAGCAGCGAAAGGTCGTTGGCCGCCACTGTCCAGCCGCGTTTAGCCATAATCAGTTCCATACGATGCATGTCCACGCAAAAGGTGAACCACAACGGCGCGCCGAACGGCGCTTTCTTGCGCGAGAGCAGCACGCTGCACAACTGCGCGGCGAACGGCGCTTGCTGCCCCGCGCGCACGACTGTTTCGATCACCTCGTCGGTGGGTTGCTGATCCGTGTACTTGCGGACCGATTTGCGATTGAGCATCGATTCGATAACTGGATTTGTGAGCATATTTGACCTCCTCAAAAATAGCCTCAACGGATCGAACGGGTTCAACGGAAAAATATTCGTTAAATTCCGTTGAATCCGTTGAGAGAATCATTTTTGTGCTTGCATAGTGCGCGTTAGCATCGAATTGTAGTACCAATCCAAAAAGGCCAACTTCACAGCGGTGACGAAAGGCACGAGGCTCTGCGCATCTGGGAAGGGTTGCGCCGTCACCGCCTGATAGCCGGCCTGGAAGCTGTTCCACCGCGCGTCGAAGTCGCCCGGTTCGTCCAGCAGATCGACCATCAACGTGGCGATGTCGTAACAGAAGTGACCACGCCCCAACTGGTCGAAGTCGATCACGCACACCTGCTCCCCCTGCACGATAAAGTTGCCGAGGTGGAGATCGCCGTGGATAAAGCCGTAGTTGTCCCAGTGTTTGCCGGTGACTGTAAGCGCTGCCAGCACGTCATCAATGACCTTGTAGAGTAGGGAAACCCGCTCGCTGCCTATTTCGTCCGCCCTCTCCGCAATCCATTCGCGATGGGAGCGGACCAGCTTATCATCGTAACAGTAACTTTCACGAAAACCATCGCCCTCGGATGGAAAAGCGTAGGCTTTTGCTGCCTCGTGCAGAAAAGCCACGCTTTGCCCCATCTGGTACAACACAGAATGTGAGAGCCTGCCGCGCGCTTCCTGGCCCTCGATCCACGTGAAGAGGCAACTCAGGCGGTCGCCATCCGGCGTCGGAACCACGGTCACGAATTCTTTGTGGCGGTTTAGTACCGGTTGTGGCACCTGTACCTGTCCGCGTTTTGCTACAAAGTCGAGGAAGACCAGCTCATCGTGCAGGTCCTGGCAATCCTGAAAGCGTGGATTGCATACCCGAAGGTTATAGCGCGTGCCGTCTTCCGCCGCCACACGATAGGTCGTATTCCACAACGTCCCCAGATGGGTAATCTGCGGTTGTGCCAGTGGGTATTGGGCGAGTATGTGCGCTACCAATCGCTCTTGCTGCATACACTCCTGCTTCAACGCTTAAGGCGGATCACAATCCGCCGTTCCCGCAGCGCCGGATTGATGAAGTTTCAAAAATTAGTTCGGTAATGCGTATATCGTGGTTTTACCGACTGAAGTCGGTGTATACGTGTACACGCCGGCTTCAGCCGGTTTTCCTCGGCGTATTCGATTACCGGATTGTTTTCTTAATTCTCATTAATCCGGCGCAAGCATGTTCATGATCGTTGGAGAGTTTCGCCGAACATTTCCGGCGCCATTACCCCTTCACAGACTTTGGTTACAGGCCCCGTCATCGTGGCGAAAAACCCGTCGCTGAACTGGATGCGAATCTCACCGCCGGGCATATGCACGATGATTTCTGGATCGCAAAATCCAAGCTTGTGCGCGACGGCAGCGGCGGCGGTGCTGCTGCTCCCGGAGGCCAGCGTATAGCCCGCGCCTCTTTCCCAGATCTCGATGTAAATATTCCCTCGATCCACGACCTTCATAAATTGGACGTTCGTCCGGTTGGGAAAACGCGGATCGTGCTCGATAAGCGGCCCATACTGCCGGGCCTCAGACGGCGTCGGCGCGTCGCTGAATATAACGCAATGGGGATTGCCGATGGTTGCGGCGCAAAACGTGAACGTCTTTCCGCCAATGCAAATCGCTTCGTTCAAGACTTCGCGATGCGGTCCGGTGACGGGGATGCGCCGGCTGTCGAAGCTCACTTCTCCCATCTGGACGGCAACGCTGCCGCCCCCTTTTTCGACTGTGCACGTAACCATCCCGCCGGGCGTTTCGACCGAGAAAGGCTGCTCATTCACCATGCCCTCGTCGTAGAGGAAACGCGCAAAGATGCGCAGGCCGTTCCCGCTCTTTTCGGCTTCACTGCCGTCCGGATTGAAGATACGCAGGCCAAAATCGCACACAACGCTTTCTAGAGGACCGTAGAGAATGCCATCCGACCCTATGCCGTAGTTTCGATGACAAATCGTGCGCACACGATCTGGAGACAGCTCGACTCCAAACGGGTCGGGGCGTACTACGATATAGTCGTTGCCTAACGCATGGTATTTGAGGTATCTCATTTTCCCTTCCAAAGCAATGATATTTTCTTATCCCACATAGTCAAATTCGAGGAGGATGGCCTTGCCAAGCATAATTTTGGCTGTAGAATATGCGCATCTCCCTGGAATCCAGGGAGCTTCGTGGACCCTACGTCTGGTTTTCAACGTTGTACCTGCAACGGCTTATTGTGGAGGACGGGGATGGCGGATTTCGTGCATTTGCACACACACACGGAGTTTTCACTGCTGGATGGCTTGAGCAGTGTGAAAGCCCTGGCGACGTATGCGAAAGACTTGGGCATGTCCGCCCTGGCGATTACCGATCATGGCGCGATGTTCGGCGTGGTGGATTTCTACAAGGCGTGCAAAGCTGCCGAGATCAAGCCCATTATTGGAGTAGAAGCCTACGTCGCGCAGAATTCGCGCTTCGACCGCGTTCACAATGAGAAGCCATATCACCTCATCCTCCTGGCGCAAAACCAGACCGGCTACCAGAATTTGCTCAAACTTGCCAGCATCGCGCAACTGGAAGGCTTCTATTACAAACCGCGCATCGACAAAGACGTCCTCGCGCAGCACAGCGAGGGCCTGATTGCGCTCACAGCCTGCGCGCAGGGCGAAATCCCGCAATTGCTCTTCCGAAAGCAAACCGACCAGGCCCGTGAAGCCGTCCGCTGGTATCAAGCGCACTTCCCCGACCGCTTCTACTTCGAGCTGCAAAGCCACGACATCCCCGAATTCGAGCCGGTCTACCGGCAGATGGTCGAATTGGGGCGCGAGATGGGCGTACCGCTGGTCGCCACCAACGACATCCACTACGCCAGGCCCGAACAGGCCGACGCCCACGACGTGCTGCTCTGCATCGGCACGGGCAAAACGGTGAACGAGACGAACCGTATGCGGATGACCGACCCTTCGTACTATATGCGCTCGCCGGAAGAGATGGCGCGGCTCTACGCCCATCTGCCCGAAGCGCTGGCGAACACCGTCAAAATCGCCGAGCAGTGCAACGTCGAACTGCAATTCGCGCCGCCGTATCACCTGCCCACGTTCCCGGTCCCCGAAGGGCGCGGCGATTCGGCGACGTTCCTCCGCGACCTCTGCTACCGGGGCCTCGTCTGGCGCTACGGCGCGGAGCGCGCGCAGGAACCGGAGGTGGTGGAGCGCCTGGAATACGAGCTGGGCATCATCCACACGATGGGCTTCGACGACTACTTCCTCATCGTGTGGGATTTGTGCGAGGCGGCGAAAGCCCGCGATATCTGGTGGAACGTGCGCGGGTCCGGCGCGGGCAGCGTAGTCGCCTACACCCTGGGCATCACCAGCGTCGATCCCTTCAAGAATCGCCTGCTGTTCGAACGCTTCCTCAATCCCGACCGTATCTCCATGCCCGACATCGACTTGGACTATCCCGATGACCGCCGCGAGGAACTGATCGCCTACACCGCCGAGCGCTACGGCGCGGACCGCGTCGCCGCCATCATCACCTTTGGGACGCTCGGCGCGCGCGCCGCCATCCGCGACGTGGGCCGCGCGCTCGACATTCCCCTCAGCGAGGTGGACCGCGCGGCTCGCCTGGTCCCCAACGTGCCCGGCAAACCGGTCTCCATCGCCCAGGCGCTGGCAGAAGTCCCCGACCTCAAGGAGCTGTACGATACCGTTCCCTACGTCAAAAAGCTGCTGGATACGGCGATGGAAGTCGAAGGCGTCACGCGCCACGCCAGCACCCACGCGGCGGGCATCCTCATCTCCGACCGCCCGCTGATAGACTATATGCCGCTGCACCGCCCCACCAAAGGCGAAAGCGGCGAAGGCCCCATCGGCATCGTTTCCCAATGGCCGATGGAAATCGTCGAAATGCTGGGGATGCTCAAAGTCGATTTCCTGGGGTTGCGGACGATCACCCACGTGCGCAAGACGTGCGAGTGGATCGAGAAAGAGCACGGGCGCGTGTTGACGATGAACACCATCCCCTACGAGCGCGTTCCCGACGACCCGGAGCAAGACGCTGACGTGATGAAGCTATACGAACTGCTCGCCAGCGGCGAGACGACCGGCATCTTCCAGGTGGAAGGATCGGGCATGCGGCGGATTCTGCGCGAGATGCGCCCGGATCAGTTCCAGCATATCATCGCGGTGGTCGCTCTCTACCGCCCCGGCCCGATGGAAAACATCCCCTCCTACATCCGCCGGATGCACGGTGAGGAAGAAATACAATTTCATCATCCGATTTTGCGAAATATACTGGATGATACATACGGAATTATCGTCTATCAAGAACAGATCATGCAAATCGCCGTCGCTATGGCCGGCTACAAACCCGGCGAGGCTGACGGCATCCGCAAAGCGGTGGCGAAGAAAATCCGTTATCTCATGGATAAGCACAAGCAGATGTTCCTCGAGGGGGCGCTCAAAAAGGGCATTCCCGAGGAAGTCTCCGAAAAGGTCTGGGCCGACATCGAATTCTTTGCCCGCTACGGCTTCAACCGCGCACACGCCACCGACTACGCCGTCATCACTACGCAGACAGCCTATCTCAAGGCCCACTACCCGCTGGAATTTATGACCGCCCTGATGACGACCGAGCGCCACAATATCGAAAAACTCGGCTTCCTCATCGCCGAAGCGCGCCGCAGCGGTTTGGAGGTGCTGCGCCCGTGCATCAACCGCTCAGAAGTAGAATTCACCATCGAGCATGCCGGCGACGCGCGCGCCATCCGCATCGGCCTGGGCGCGATCAAGAATGTGGGCGACGAGATCATGCGGCTCGTCGTGGACGCCCGCCGCGAGCGCGGTCCTTTCAAAACGCTGGACGACTTCGCCGACCGCGTGGATTTGCGCAAGCTCAACCGCAAGGCGCTCGAATGTCTGATCCAGGCGGGCGCGCTGGACGATTTTGGGCCTCGGCCTGCGCTGCTGACGTTGATCGATACGCTCATCGGCGCGAGCGGGCAAGTGCACAACGCCCGCGATGTGGGCCAGTTCTCACTCTTCGACGTGATGCCCGGCGCCACGCAGACGATCAAGCCGCCGTCTTTCGTCCCGGCGATCCCGGAGCGGCGGCTGCTGGAATGGGAGAAGGAGTTGCTCGGCACGTATCTTTCCCGGCATCCCTTAGCGCAGCAGGAAAACGAACTATTGCGGCAGGATTTGGTCAACACCACGGTAGATCGCCTGGCGACGGAGGCCCTGGGGCAGCAGTTGACGCTGGTGGGGATGGTCCAGCGCGTGCGCCGCATCGCCACGAAGAAGGGCGACACGATGGCCTTCGTCACCCTGGAAGGCTCCGGCGGCGCGGTGGACGTGACCGTTTTCCCGCGTGTATATGAGCGCTTCAAGGACAAGTTTGTCGTTGAAAATATCGTCGTCGTCAGTGGGAAGTTGGATAACCGCCAGGACCGTGAGGAACACTCGTTGCTGGCGGACTGGTTCAAGGAGCCGCACGAATTGATGCGGCCTGCTGGCAACGGCGGGTATTCGGCGATGCCTTATGACGCGCCGCCTTTTGTCGCCGAAGCCTCGCCGTTCTACGGGACAGAGCCGGATTTTACCGATGATTCCCCGCCATTCAACCCGTCTGGGAGCAACGGCGACGGCGCTTTCGCGCGGACGCGCGCTACACAGTCTGTCACATCGCCCCTGGCGCCGGCCCCGCTATCAACCGGCGGCGATGGAGAACGCTATGACACACCCCCTCCACCCGAGGAGCCTCCCGCGCCGCCCGCGACTGTCTACGTCACCCTGCCGCGCACCGGCGATGCTTCCCAGGATTTTGCGCGATTGGCGCGACTGCACAACCTGCTCAAGGCCGAATCAGGGCAGGACAATTTCGTCGTCTATCTCGAAAATGACCGCGGCAAGCCTGTGGAACTCCTCTTCCCCAACGAGCGGACCTGTTATACGCCGCATCTCAAAGAGCAGGTCGCTGGCATCGTCGGAGCGGAGAACGTCCGGGTGATGGGGAGTTGGTGATTGGGGGATAAAAGCTAGATTTGCCAACGCGCCAGTAGTTCATCTGGCGTCATCAGACAAGGCAAAGCCGCATCACAAAATGGCGCAGGCAACTGCGCGGTCATCGCGCGAAAACGCCGCTCCAGCCTGGGCAATGTGACGCGATACCCATTGAGCAACGGTTGGTCGCTCGTCGCTAACCAATGGACGCTCAAAATGTCACCGGCCTCGTTACTGCCAAAACTGGCGAGTGCTATCATCGCTGCATCTTCGCGGGATAATCCGGTGCTCTCCCGGATACGCCGCGCCCAACGTGGATGATACCGGGTAGGCGAAAGAGCCGGCATCGTGTTAAGCACAACTTGAGCAAGTGAGTATGGTTGTAGACGTTGAAGTACGTTAAAAGTGTATAGGCTGACAAAGAGCGTTACACCGTGTTCTTCAGCGGCCCGCCAAAGCGAGAGCGCGCCGGTTTCCAGAGGCGTCAGGGGACGTAACCGTCCGTAATGCAATCCGGTGAGGATGTAGCGGACGAGGTTTTTATCGAGCAGGCACCGCATCGGAGCGGACGGGGTGTTCATAGTCGTCCAGTGTTTGGAGCGCTTCCGTATGTGCGACATCCCAAATACGCGCTTGCTCTGCTTCCGGTGCGGCGAAAAACTCGGCGACGGTCAGGCCGCCCAAGAAGAGATCGTTATCACGCAACGGGCAAGTTTCGGGCAACGCAGCAATTTTGGCCTCGAAGTAGGCTAGCAAATCATTCTGTCCGGCGGGCAAAACCAATTCGTCTGGACGGATGGTCTGCAACTCCGGCACCAATCGGATGAGCGCCGCTTTCTGGCGACGGTCCAGTCGGCGGATCAGCCGGGCAAGCTGTTCCAGAGGCACGCTGCGCGTGCGCAATTGCGTCATTGCTCTACCTCCATTTGTATCTGATGTTCTTATCATACCACACCTTTCCAAGTTTTGAACGAGCAGGTGAGGACCGTGAAGAAAGGGCGAGTCGCTAATTCGTCACAGTATAATTCACATTCGATGACACCAATATTTGGAGGGACAATCTATGACCGATGCACTACGATCCGATGCATTGATGCCCCACGTCCGCAAACTCGCGGAGGAAATCGGGCCGCGCCCGGCGGGACACCCGGCGGAGATGCGCGCGCGGCAGTACATCCGCCAGGTGCTCAGCGAACTCGGCTACGACGAGATCGAAACGTTGCCGTTCCTCACACCGGATACCTGGGGCTACGCGGTTGGCAATTCCCTGGCGTTAACCCTGGCGAGCAATCTTTTGGGGACGCGCAGCCGGGTGGGACGGCTGCGGGCGGCATGACGGCTCTCGCTAGTGCGTATACGCTCTAGCGTTCTACCAGCCTGTGGGCGGTCATCGCCAGTTTGCTGATCGCGCTGTACGACGAAACAGGCCCTTACATCCCTGGCGCGAGCGATAACGCGAGCGCGGTCGCCTGTCTGCTAGGACTGGCGGCACAACTCCAACAGCAGCCATTGCGCCACACCGAAGTCTGGCTGGCGTTCACCGGCGCGGAAGAAACCGGCTGCCTGGGCGCGCAGGCCCTGCTCGATGCTTACGGCGACCGGCTGCGTGATGCCTGGTTTCTCGATGTTGAGTTGGTGGGGACTGAAGAAATCGCCTACGTCACACGCCACACGGGATTTTTGCTGCTCTCGGCCTATCGCCCGGATGCCGAATCGCTGGCGTGGGCTGAACGTACCAGCCGCCAACATCCCGAAATGGATATCCAGGGGCGGGAGATGGTCATCGGCGAGGAAGTCGGCGCGCTGAACGTGCGCGGCTATCGCGGGGTGTGCCTGTCGGGGTTCGGCCCCGATGGCTGGCTGGAAAACTGGCATCAGACCAGCGACAACGTGGAAAACCTCGTTCCTGCGGGGTTAGAAAAAGCCTCCCGCTTTGCCTGGGCGATGATGCAGGATTTGGATAAGTAGTCGCGGTTTCCATACCGCGCTGGAACTGGAACTGGAACGCGCTATGGAAAGCGCGGCTACGCTTCAAACGCCTTCAAAAACGCTACCGCATTGTCGCCCAACGTCTCTATTCGATAGCCGCCTTCCTGGACGATCACCGTGGGAAGCCCGAGCGCTGCAACCCGCCACCCGATCTCGCGGAAGCCGTCTGTGGTGATGCGGAATTTGCCGATGAGATCGCCTTCCGCCGCGTCCAGTCCCAGGGAGACGAGCAAGTAGCGCGGCGCAAAGTCTTTGATGACGCCGAGTGCCTCGTCCAATACCGCGAGATAGGCCGTGTCGTCTATATGCAGCGGCAGCGGCCAGTTATGATTGAGTCCCAGCCCCACCCCTGTGCCGCGCTCGTCGGCCCTTCCCCAGAAGAACGGGTAGATCCACTCCGGGTCGGCGTGCAACGAGCAGAACAGCGCCGCCGGGTCTGCGTAGAAGATCGCCTGCGTGCCGTTGCCGTGGTGGTAGTCGAGGTCGAGGATGGCGACAGGGCCGTCCGCTTGCAGATAGCGCGCGGCGATGGCGACATTGTTGAGGTAGCAGAAGCCGCCGTACTGATCCGGCATCGCGTGGTGACCGGGTGGGCGGCAGAGGGCATAGGCGGCGCAGACGCCGTTCGTGGTGCGGCCGCCATTCCCGTTGCAGACGAGATTTGCCGCCGTTAGGGCACATTGCGCGCTCCAATAGGCCGCGTCCCACGTCAGCTCAAGGATGGGGTCCTCGTAATCATAGGTGTAGTAATCGCGCCGGCCGGGGAAATCTTCCGGGCAGTGCGGCGCGCGTTCGGATGTCACGTCGTCGCGGCCGGCGATGACCGGGCGCGGTTCGCCGAAGTAGGCGGCGCCCTGCGCGTAAGCCGTTCGCAGGTACGTCACGAAATCCGCATCGTGGACGGCGAGGATCGGCGCGAGGCCGTAGTCGGTCGGCGGCGCAATCGGGCCAAGCTGCGCGGCCCGCACGGCGGCGAGGATCGCTTCTGCGCGGGCTGGCGTTTCAAGGTATTCGATGGGCTGCCCGTCGATGACGAGGTCGTCTGTGGCGTGCCCGTGATGACGGTCGGTGTAGATGGTGTGCATGGCTTATTTGTCAGCAGATTTAGCAGATTAAGCAGATTTTAATACTCTTAATCTGCTAAATCTGCTTGATCTGCTGATAGAAAATCATACCGCTCAAGCGCCAGGTTGAGAATTTCGGCGATGAGCGTTTGGTAGTTGACGCCTTCCGCTTTGGCGATGATGCACATGTCGCTGAAT
>JAKJAB010000072.1:12720-13096 GCA_022707725.1 Chloroflexota bacterium
AGGCGGAAGTCCACGCGCGCCACGTCCAGCGCGTTGAGCGCCTCGAAGGCCCGCACCGTCAACGCTTTGATGGTCGCGGTCGCCTCCTCCGGCAGGTCCGCCGGGCAGTGGAACTGCGGTCCGCCGACGTTGACCGGCGCAAAGCCTTTGGCCTCGGTGTTGTACACGCCCGGTATCTCAGAGCGCGACATATCAATTTCCTCGATAGGGAAAACGTGATAGCCGTCGGCGTCGTAGAAATCGGAGCGAGGCGCGTCCCCCGGCGCGTAACGGTTGCCAACGAGCGCGACCGTGAACTCGCGGCCCGGCAGGTACGTTTCGACCAGCGCCGGTTGGCGGTAGGTGCGGATGACCCATTCCACCTGCACGCGCAACT
>JAKJAB010000073.1:0-9466 GCA_022707725.1 Chloroflexota bacterium
AACGGTAGGTTTTCGCCGCCTCGACGTAGTCGCCGTTTGCCAGTTGCAGGTCAGCGATGTGTTTGTGCAGCGGCACGGAATCGGGCGTTACCGCCGCCGCCGCTTGCAGCGCGCGGATCACGTCTTCGTTATGGCTGATCGTCATTCGAGACGCCACACGCGCAGGTCATCCAGGCACACGGTTACGTTGCCGTTGTCATACGTTGCCCCGCCGATGCCGATGCGTCCGGTGGGGAAGATGTTGCTCTCCACCTGGTCAAGTAGCACGCCGTTGACGAAGACCGAGAAGTACCCCCCCACCCGTTCGATGCTCAGGTAGTTCCAGCCGGTGGGGACGATGTTCTTGGATTCTGTCCAGGAGATAGGCGCTTCTTGCCACGCATCGTCTTTGAGCAAGAATAGCGCGTAGCTTTGCGCCTCAGGCGCGACTTCGAACCAGTAGAGGTTGTCGCCATCCGGACCGAATCCAATGCCACAGGTGGCATCCGTCCCCGCATCGGGGGTGCAGGCGACCTCAGCCACAAACTTATCCGGGCGGAAGGGTTCGTACCACTCCCAGGCGGTCAGATCGGTGCTTTTGATCAAAATGCAGTATTCTCCGTTCGCCGGTGGAATGTAACGTACCTGGTCAGTTTCACGCGTCTGCGCCCAGTTGTTGCGGTTGTTGCTGAAGTCATCCTCGAAGCGCAACACCGCGTTGGAGGGCAGGTCCGTTTTCCCAATGACGTACCACGTATACCACCCGTTGAGCGACACGTTGTAGATGGATTCAATGGTGTTGCCATCCGCGTCGGTAGCTTTGACATCATACAACATGTCATTGGACAGCCCTTCGACGATGTAGGAGCCGCCACTCTTGATCGCCACACCACCGAGTTGATCGTCACCCCAGGAGTCGCTGTCGGAGGCAGAGACATAAAGCTCTGCAATGATGTCGGTGGAGTTGTTGATCACTTCCAGCGATCCGCCGCCGACCACCGTCCAGAAGGTGCTTTCGGTGATCTCGGCTTCCCAGATGGTCTCGATGATCTCGCCATTTTCATCTTCGGCCTGCAAGTCGTAAACGCCGGCGGGGATGCCGGTCACGACATAGCTGTCACCAGCGGCAATGACATCGGCCTGAAGCCAATCATCGCCCCAGCTATCCGCATCGGTCTGCGAGATATAAATGTACCAGATGTCCCGGCCGGATTCGTTGATAATTTCCAGCTCGAATCCCTCGATCGGAGCCTCCGTAGGTTCCGACGTGGCCGCGGGCTTCGGTGTGGACGTAGGTTTCGGCGTCGCAGTGGGCCGGGGCGTCGCAGTAGATTCCACTTTTTCTGTCGGCGCTTCGGTCGGGGCAGCCGTGGCGGGTTCAGGCGTCTTCGTCACACGCCCAGCATTGCACGCGAGTGAGAAAACCATCAACAGAGTCACAATCAACAGTATCCAACGTTTATTTCTCATCGTCATAGCCTCCTATGAAATAGTCATGCGGTCTCTAATCCAATCTTATAAAATTCACTTTATACCTCTATCATAAGCCATTTTTGGTGACTGTCAAAACTCCGAGCTACTGGATTTTTCGGCTCATTGCGGTAGAATGGTCTAGAAAATTTGTGCGGCCATGCGTTGAATGGCAATCAGGAGGAGAAAATGCCCAACCCCTATAATCCACAAGACATCGAGCCAAAGTGGCAGGCGCGGTGGGACGCCGATAGTCTTTACAAATCGGTGATCGACCACGGCAAGCCCAAATTCTACGCGCTGACGATGCTACCCTATCCCAGCGGCGACATCCACATCGGACACTGGTATGCGATGTCGCCCAGCGACGTGCGCGCGCGTTTCAAGCGCATGCAGGGCTTCGACGTTCTCTTCCCGATGGGGTTCGACGCTTTCGGTCTGCCTGCCGAGAACGCCGCCATCCAGCGCAGCATCCATCCCAAGACGTGGACGCTCGCCAACATCGAACGCGAGCGCCAACAGTTGCGCTCGATGGGGATGATGATCGATTGGGAGCGCGAGGCCATCTCCTGCCTGCCCGGCTATTACCGTTGGAGCGAGTGGTTCTTCCTCAAGTTCTACGAGATGGGGCTGGCCTATCGCAAGAAAGCGCCGGTGGATTACTGCCCCAACTGCAAGACCACGCTGGCGCGCGAGCAGGTCATCGGCGAGGAGCACATCTGCGAACGCTGCGGCACGCCGGTCGTCAAGAAGGATTTGGAGCAGTGGTTCTGGCGGATCACGAAGTACGCCGACGAGCTACTGGACTTCTCCAAGATCGACTGGCCCGACAAAATCCGCCTCGCGCAGACCAACTGGATTCAGCGCAGCGAGGGGGCGGAAGTGACGTTCACCGTCGCGCCGGAAGACCTGCCCGCCGGCGCCGCGCCGGAAGAAGGCGATCTGGTGGTCTTCACCACCCGCCCCGACACGCTCTGGGGCGCGACGTTCATGGTGCTCTCGCCGGAGCACCCGCTGGTGGAGCGCATCACCAGGCCGGAGTACCGCGCAGCCGTGCAGTCCTACCAGGCGCAGGCCGCCCGCCAAACCGAAATCGAGCGCATGAGCACCGAGAAGGAGAAAACCGGCGTCTTCACCGGCGCGTATGCCATCAATCCGGTCAACGACGCGCGCATCCCGATATGGATCGCGGACTACGTGCTCATCACCTACGGGACAGGCGCGATCATGGCCGTCCCCGCCCACGACGACCGCGACTTCGCGTTCGCCGTCAAGTTCGGCCTGCCCATCATCCCGGTGATCGACCGAGTCGACGGCCTCGCCAAGAGCTTCGCGTTCCCCGGTTCCGTCCGCGCGGGCTTCGCCGAGGCGCTGAAAGACGCCGGCTTCGAGTTCACCGCCGCGCCGGTGGGCGAACTGGGCGAAGGGTTGTTTGTTACGCTGCACGGAAACGAACAAATCGACCGCTACATCGCGCTGATGCAAGCCTACCTGCTGGAAGGTAACTGGAACGAGGTCGTCGGCGCGCGCTGGGCCTTCATTTTCAGCGATGGCATCCGCGAACTGGATTCTGTGGAGAGCGACGCCGAAATCCTGACGCGCTGCAAGGCCATTTACCCGCCCGTTAGCGAAAACCGGACGTGCATGGAAATGCTCAGCCATCTGCCGTTCTACCGCGACACGCTCTTCCACCCCGAGTACGGGACGATGATCAACTCCGGCGTCTTCGACGGTACGCCGGTGAAGGGCGCCGTCGCCAAAGTGGTGGCGTGGCTGGAAGCCAACGAACTGGGGCGCGGCGCTGTCAACTATCGCCTGCGCGACTGGCTCATCAGCCGCCAGCGCTATTGGGGCGCGCCGATCCCCGTCGTCTACTGCGACACGTGCGGCGTCGTTCCCGTGCCCTACGAGGACCTGCCCGTGCTGCTGCCCGACGACGTGGACTTTATGCCGACCGGCGAAAGCCCGCTCAAGTATCACGAGGGCTTCCTGCACACCACCTGTCCGAAGTGCGGCGGTCCCGCCACCCGCGAGACGGACACGATGGACACCTTCGTCTGCTCGTCGTGGTACCAGTACGCTTACCTCAGCCCCTACTACCGCGAGGGCAAACCGGCGCACGCCGATTCGATCCCCTGGGATACGGAGGAAGCGAAATACTGGGCGCCAGTGGACACCTACACGGGCGGGGCGGAACACGCCGTCATGCACCTGCTGTACACACGTTTCTTCACCAAGGCGCTGCGCGACGCCGGCATCGTCAACTTCGACGAGCCAATGCTGCAACTGCGCAACCAAGGCACCATCCTCGGCGAGCCGCGCTGCGGAGACTGCGTGGAAGTGACCGGCGCGTGGGAAGGCGCGGCCTTCAGAGCCGCCGAAATCACCGTCTACAGCTTCCAGGATCAGGCCACGTGGCCGCCCGCCGAGCGCAGCGCCGGCTTGGTGCGCGGCGAGGTGATCGACCGCGACGACGTCAGCCTCAAAGTGCAGACGTCGGAGGCCGGCGAATTGACGGTCGTGCTGATCGACGAGGACATGCCCGTCGCCATCCCCGGCAAGGAGAAAGGCGGCACGGCGAAGGACATTCTCTACCATTTGGACGTGGAGAAGATGTCCAAGAGCAAGAAGAACGTCGTCGCGCCGGACGAGCTGGTGGCGCAGTATGGGGCCGACACGGTCCGCGCGTATCTGATGTTCGGCTGGCGCTGGGAGCAAGGCGGCCCGTGGGACAGCCACGGCATCGAAGGCGTCGTGCGCTGGATCAACCGCGTGTGGAACGTCGTCACGGAACCGGCACAGGCAGCGGGCGCCGAAACGCTCAGCGGGCGCGAGCTGCTGCGGGCGATGCACTTCGCGGTCAAGAGCATCACCGAGGACTTGGAGGGCTTCGGCTTCAACACCGTCATCGCCCGGCTGATGGAGTACACGAACGCGCTCAGCAAGGCCAGGTCCGCGCACTACGGCAGCGCATTATGGGATGAAGCCGTCGCTACCCTGCTGTTGCTGATCGCGCCGGTCGCGCCGCACATGGCGGAGGAACTGTGGGCGTTCCTGGGCAAGCCATACAGCGTCCACCAACAAGCGTGGCCCACCTGGGACCCTGCTATGCTCGTTGTGGACGAAATCGAAATTCCAGTGCAGATCAACGGCAAAGTGCGCGGGCGCGTCACCGTCCCGGCAGATGCGGACGAGGACGCCATCGAAGCCGCCGCGCTGGCCGATGCGAACGTCCAACGGCACCTGGAGGGGCAGCAAGTGCTCAAGGTGATTGTACCGAACAAGAAGCTGGTGAGCATCGCAGCGAAGCCGAAGTAGAGGGGAGGCTGTGCGAGGGGCTGGGGGAATCTGCCCGGATGGGGATCGTTTGGAAATTCCGGTGACGTTAATCTAGGCGTATGGAGCGCAATGCGACCCTATTCCTGCGTCGAACTCAGAGGAAGCGAGCAAGCATTACGTTGAGAATCGGAGGTTCTCTCTATGGACGCACAAGACATTCGCTGGATTCAACGGTTCAATCATTTCAAAAACGCATTCACCCAAATAGAAGAAGCCGTAGAACTTGCGCAGCAGCGTCCCCTTTCTAAACTCGAAGGGCAAGGATTGATTCAAGCCTTCGAATATACCCACGAACTGGCCTGGAACACTCTCAAAGACCTCCTCCAGAGCCGCGGAGTCCGTAATCTGTACGGCTCGAAAGATGCAACCCGCGAAGCCTTCAAGGTCGGATTGCTCAAAAACGGCCAAACGTGGATGGATATGGTTCGGGATCGCAATCTAACCTCCCATACCTACAACGAAGAAACCGCAAATGCCATCGTTTCGGCCATTCTAGATCGATACGTCGCTGAGTTCGTCACCTTCCGGCAAACTATGGAGGGCTTCAAGAAAGAAGAACTGTCATGCGATTCGGGCTAACAGAATCCACGATTGAAAAAATCTGCGGCGTCTTCGCCGGCTATCCGCAAGTGGAAAAAGCCGTGTTGTACGGGTCACGGGCCAAAGGCAACTACGAAAACGGCTCAGACATCGACCTGACGCTTCACGGCGGCGCAGACTTGACGCGCAGCATACTCTACCGCATTATGGACGACCTCGACGACCTGCTGCTGCCCTACACCATTGACCTGTCCATCTTCAGCGCCATCAGCGACCCCGACGTAATCGAACACATCCAGCGCGTAGGCGTCACGTTTTACGAAAAAGTTAGGCAAACAGCAGACAGCCTGCTTATCGGGACCATCTGAGGGCGCCAGGGCCATACAGAAAGCAAAAGGCAAAACTATGACACAGGACAATGCGATAAAAGTCTTCATCTCCCACCGAGAATCCATCTGCGACGAGTGCGGCGAAAACCTGGGGACCAAAGCCTGGATTACCCTACGCGAAGATAAGGGCGCGTTGTGCCTATCGTGCGCGGACCTGGATCATCTGGTGTTCCTACCGGCCGGCGACACAGCCCTTACCCGCCGGGCAAAGAAGCTGTCGACGCTGTCAGCGGTCGTTTTGGAATGGAGTCGCGCCCGGAAACGCTATGAGCGACAGGGATTACTGGTAGAAGAAGAGGCGTTACAAGCTGCCGAAGCAGCATGTCTACAACTTGTATTCCGCACTTCTCGAACTGGGTTTACAATGGTAAGATAGTGACACCCAAATCATAGCGGAGGTGTCACAATGCTGGACAATCTAGCCGGTGTAGAATTTGAAACGCGCACAATCGGGCCATTGGTACTCACGACGCCCGTATTGCGGAAGTTGGGCTTGCGCGAGATTATCGACCAGCATTGTCCGCTGGCGCAACAAGCTAACCTGGGGCACGGGGTGGTAGCGGAACTGCTGGTGCAATGTCGCCTGACCGAACCGACGGCGCTGTATGATATGCCGGAGTGGGCCCAGCGGTATGGGATTACCGGATTGTATCCGGAGTTGGACAGCGCCGCCCAATTGAATGATGACCGCGTGGGGCGGTTGCTGGATGTGTTGTACACGCGACGGGCGGTGATATGGGGAGAGTTGATAGGGCGAGCGGCGCGCTTGTATGGCGTGGAGTTCCGGCGTTTGCACGCGGATAGTGCGGCGCTCAAGTTCGCGGGGGCGTTTGCGAAACAAGCGGCCGTTGCGGACGTACCGCGCTTGGAGCCGGGCTACAATCCGCAAGGGGAATGGGTGCAGCAGTTGCGGTTGTTTGCGCTGGCGACAGGAGATGGGGGACTGCCGGTGTGGTTTGAGGCTCTGAATGGCGGGGCCAGCGACAGTCCGCAGTATGTGCCGCAATTTGAAGCCTTCTGTGAACACGCGCGGCTGGCGAGTCTGTTGCCGTTGCAGGAGGTCATCGTCATCGGCGACCGCAAAATGCCGACCGTAGAGAACCAATTGGCTTGGTTGCGCTTGGGAGTGAGCTATATCGGGCCCGTGACGATGCAGGAGACGCACCGGGAGATCTTGCGGGAGTTGTTGAAAGCCGGGCGGACGTGGCATGAACTGCCCTACGTCGCGCAGCGGGACGCCCACAAGCCACCCGCGGAGCGGACGGTCTACACGGGGCTGAGCCATACGGTACAGTTGCGAGATGCGGAGTCGGGGAAAGCGTATACGGTGCGGCATTTGTACGTTCGCTCCAGCGCCTTGGCCGAGCGCGCGGCGCAACGGCGGCAAGCCGAGATGGCGGCCATTGAGCGCGAAATCCAGCGCATTCAGAAGTTGGTCAACAAGTACGATTACACGACGCCGGCCATCATTGTGCAACGAGTGCAGCAGAAAGCGTTCAAAAAACGAGCGGCGCAACGCTATTTCAGTCTTGAGGTGCGCGCCCATCCGGAGCGTCCCGCGGCCCCCTTGGAACTGTGTTACACAGTAGATCACGCCGGTATGCGCCAGGAGGCGGAGTGGGATGGCATCTACTTGTTGGTGGCTGGCGGGAGCGTGGTCAATGCGGAGGACGCCGTCATCTTCCAAGAGTGGAAGGGGCAGTACAAGGTTGAGCACTGCTTTCGGCTGACCAACCAACTCTTTCTGGTCGGGCCCTTGTTCCTGAAAACTGCGGCGCGGATTGCCAGCCTGCTCTTTCTGATTATGGTAGGGTGTCTGGTGGCGGGGTTGCTGGAGCGCCAAGTGCAGCAAGCCCTGGCCGCCCGTCAAGAACCCATCCGTGGTTTGATGCCTGAAGGGCGGGACACTTTGCGGCCCAGCATCCCGCGGATTTTGAAGGCCTTTGCCCAGTATAGTCTGGTCATTGTCCGCAACTCGGCCGGCGCGGTCGTGGCGCAGCAATTTGCCAAACTGAACGCGGTTCAAGAACAAATCCTGCAGGCGCTGGATATTGCGAATCCAGCGGCGGTGTTTGGGTGAGTGCGTAACCCGGCAGCCGGGCCTACTTGAGCCAGCCGACTGACCCAGACGGATGAATTGAATCGCTGGGTCTTGATGATGCTGCGTCTGGTCTGTAGACATCACGAATCGTACCTTTTTAGACGAATACTCAAGCTCCGAAACTGATTACAAGCGTCTTTTCAGATGCCGCTCGTCTGTCAGGTGTGCATCCGGCAATGCATAGGCTTGAATCAGTGAACAACCCATTCTACAAAGTGCGGAATACAAGTTATACACAAAACCGCACAAAGAATACCTCGTGCAGGAAGTGCTCCGTAACAACGGGATAGAAACCTATATTCCCCAGATCGCTGTGGTCGTGCGACGGCGTGACCGTCGCAGTATGAAGCCCTTTTTGCCGCAATATCTCTTTGCCCATTTCGATCCCAATGAACAACCTTTCGTCGACGTGTGTTGGACTCCCGGATTACGGCACATCGTCTCCGCCGGTGGAAATCCGGTTGTGGTGCCGGACGAAGTTGTGATGTATCTTCGCCGCCGGCTCGAGCATATGCAGACAACTGACGTACCTGATGCGCCTTTCCAGAAAGGCGAGGTCATACGGATTGCTCGGGGCCCTTTGGAGGGACTGGAGGCCATTTTCGATCAGCAGATCACACCCAAAGGCCGGGTGTTGGTCTTTCTAAACGTAATGAGCCGTTTGGTTAAGACGGAACTGGATTTGGAGGACCTTCTTTGAACCGCGTTAGACGGGTGAGCACTGCTTGGGTGATTGTCTGCCTGTTGTTGATGGGAAGGCACACGACGGGTTTCGCCCAGGTTGATGACGAGTTGTGGTCGCAGCCGGTGAACCTCTCGCGTTCTGGCGCGGCGGAACCTCCTATGCTCGTGGTAAGCCCCGACGGGCAGCTCCAGGTCTTCTGGTGGGATCGCTTCGATGGGCTGACGACGGCTTATGCACTTGATAATGATTGGTCCGTTCCTACACCGGCACCTATCCAGATCGTTGCGGTGGAGGGTGACGGAGCAAACGCCCGTGAGGTCACCTCGCCTATTTCCGCTATGCCGGACATTGTGGGGGTAGGTGATACCGCGCTTGCCCTATGGCTCGGGGAACCCAATCAGGTCACTGACCTGCGCCCACTTCTCTACAGTCGCCTGCGTCTGGGCACGGAGGCATGGACAACGCCCGAAGTGCTGGCGGAATCGGTCACTGCCTGGGAAATGGCGGATGATTCTCAAGGCGTCTTGCATTTGATTTACTGTCAGACGCAACAATCGGATGCGTTCTCTGCAGGTATTTACCATGTGCTCTCCACCGATGGTGGTGTTACCTGGTCAGAGCCGACGGTACTGTATGCTTCACTCTATGTCCGGCTCTGGACAGTAGATACGATTCACCTATCCATTGCTGCTGACGCGTTAGGCAATGTTCTTGCGGGATGGGATGACCCTCGCCAGGGATCGGCCTTCTACGTTCTCTCGGCTGACGGCGGTATTTCCTGGAGTGAGCCTGCTAAAGTGGGAGATGGGGAAATCGATGGACTGCATCCGCGCTTTATCGCAATCCCGGCTTCGTTGAATCAGGGGGAACCATCTGAGTTTGCGTTGCTATGGGAGCAAGGAGGTGTGGCCTCTACGTGCGTTTTGCAGCAACAACGTTCCGAGGACGGCGGGAAAACCTGGT
>JAKJAB010000073.1:9476-13043 GCA_022707725.1 Chloroflexota bacterium
CAGTGCAGACGGCAACGGGCCTGGTGCTTTTGATGCATGGAGAGGGAGCCGGATATTTGTCGGCAGCCGCATGGGATGGCGAGCGATGGTCGGCAGTCAAGCAATTGAGTTTTAGCTTTAAGAATCCTCAGACCAATGCAGTGACATACCTGCAATCACTTCAGGCCAATGTCACCCCTGATAATGTATTCGTCGTGGCTGGTCAAGGTCAGGATGGCGATATCTGGGCGTTGCAAGGGCAGGATGATGCGGTGAAATGGACATTTGTACCACCTTCGCCGTGGTCCAGCCCAACGGTAATTTCTGAAAATGGGAATCCCGGCTTTCCCGCAGCTGCGATGGATACTGAGGGAAGGGTCCATGCGCTGTGGAGTGCATCACCTTCTGAAGGTCAGTCTGGCTCTGTGCTGTACTATAGCCGTTGGGATGAAACTTCCTGGAGTCGACCGGTGACAGTTTTAGGTGTGGATGAGGGAATAGCCCAGGCACCGGTTTTACTTTTTGTCGAACCGTTTCTCCACACGGTGTGGAGCGCTGGTCCAACGGGCATAGTTTTTTACAGTCGGGCCTATCCCAGCGATGCTTTTTCGGCCACTGGGTGGAGCCAGCAGAGAATTTCGGATGAGACTGTCGATGGCGGCACTCCAGCAATGGCTGTCGACCTACTGGGGCGATTGCACGTAGTCTATGCTGTACCGTTCAATGAAGGGCGCGGCATTTATCACACTCGCACTGACAATAATGGAGAATCGTGGCAGGAAGCAGTTCGGCTCTTCGACGCCGTTTCCGAAGGCTGGTCTGGCGTCGACCACCCAAGCGTGACCGTAGACGAACATGGTGTAATCCATGTAGTCTGGGTGCGCGCGTCGCTGCCGGGCTATGGATTGCCTCAAGGTGTGTATTATGCGCAATCGACGGATCACGGCGCGACATGGACGGATGCTATTCTTCTTGCGGATGGCGCTTACGATTGGCCGCAAGTGGCAGCGACCCTAACCGGACAGATCGTCGTTACATGGCAAGACCTGACACGCAATCTTGTCGAATATCGTGCTACTCGTGATTACGGGGCGACCTGGGGGTATGTTTCCCAGATTCCTGGTTTGCAAACGGTCGAGGGACGCGCCATTCTGGTTCAGGATCGTACAGGCCGGTTGCATATCACGGCGCTTGGCACACGAATAGACTCTGGCGTCACACTGCATCATCTCATCTATGTCGGGGAGCAATGGTCCAGTCTGGATCCGGTCGAGTTGGAAGGCGTTTATGCGCCAGTCAGTGGCGCGGCTCCGGCTGTGAACGGCGAATTAGGATTGATCGATGTGGTAGGCTTAGGGAATCGGCGTGATGACGACGGATTGACACCGGTCATCTGGCACACGCACCGTACCATAGAAAGCCGAGCGGCATCCGAATTTGATTTTGCACCTTCACCAACGTCAACCCCTACGCCTGGCCCAACACCACTCCCAACGCCGACCCCGCGCCCGGTAGTGGATCCATATCCGGCACAACCGGCGGCGCCGGTGTTGGCACTCGGGCCGATATCGCTGCCGTTGTTAGCCTTTGGGGGGATAGGGATTGCGCTCCTGCTCGTTGCCGGTTTGGTGGTTATAAAGGTAATCAAACGCTAGGATCAAGGTTAGCAGTCTTTTCAAAAGAATAAACAGGTTACACGGGAGAGATCAATGTCAACAGCAACGTCAATCGAAACACAGGTTCGGCACTACATCCTGGAGAACTTCCTTTACACTAAAGATGAGGGAAAACTCCATAATGCCACGTCCTTTCTTGAAGACGGTATTGTGGATTCTACCGGCATTCTGGAACTCTTGTTATTTGTGGAGGAGACTTTTGGGGTCGAGGTTACAGACGAGGAAGTTATCCCCGATAACTTTGACTCTGTGGAGCGCCTGACGCGCTATATTTGTACGAAGCAAGGTATTGTATGTTAGTGCATGAATTTCTGGAAAACAGCGCGAAACGCACCCCCGATAAGGTGGCCTTGATTTGCGCAGGCCAACGGCTTACCTACCGGCAGGTCGATGCAGACGCCAATCGGGTCGCCAATGGGCTGTTGGCGGCGGGGGTGCAGCGCGGGGATCGCGTGGCCGTCTGGTTGCCGAACTCTGTCGAGGCAGTGCTGGCGATTTTTGGCATCCTCAAAATAGGTGCAACCTTTGTCGTGGTCAACACGACGACGAAGCCGGACAAACTCGCCTACGTCTTGAACAATTGCCAGGCTAAGGCCCTTTTTGCGCCAGGCCGGCAGGCTGAAACGGTTGTCGAGGTGATGACGTCTGTACCCTCATTGACGCTTGGCGTACTTTGCGAGCAGGATGCTGAAGCTATACCTCACAGCAACGTGAAATCGTTCCCTGCTTTGTTAGCCGCGGCTTCAGCGGAGCACCCGGCGAACCCGTGCATCGACATCGACCTGGCCTGCCTGATTTACACCTCCGGCAGCACCGGCGATCCCAAAGGGGTGATGTCCACGCACGCCAACGTCGCGTTTGCCGCCTCTTCGATCATCATGTATCTGGAAAATGTGCCGGACGACATCGTCATCGACGTGTTACCGCTTTCCTTCGACTACGGGTTGTACCAACTGCTGATGACCTTCAAATTCGGCGGCACGCTGGTGTTGGAGCGTTCTTTCGTCTACCCGGCGGCGACCCTTAAGCGGATCGAAGAGGAGCGCGTGACCGGGTTGCCCGGCGTGCCCACGCTCTTCGCCATGCTCTTGCAGATGGATTTAAGCCGGTTCGACCTGTCATCGTTGCGTTATGTTACGAACACGGCGGCAGCCCTGCCTGTCGAGCATATCCAACGTTTGCGAGACGCTTTCCCCTGGGCCAAACTCTACTCGATGTACGGATTGACGGAGTGCAAACGTACGCTTTATTTGCCGCCCGCAGAACTCGACCGCCGGCCCGGTTCGGTGGGGATCGCCATTCCCGGCACCGAAGTGTGGATCGAGGACGAAGCCGGGCGGCGCGTGGGGCCGGGCGAGGTGGGCGAGTTGGTGGTGCGCGGTTCGCACGTGATGCAGGGGTATTGGCAAGACCCAAAGACCACGGCGGATCGTTACCGGCCGGGCCGCTATCCCGCCGAGCGGCTTTTCTACACCGGCGACCTTTTCAAGATGGACGACGAAGGCTTTTTCTACTTTGTGGCGCGCAAGGACGACATCATCAAGACTCGCGGTGAAAAAGTGGCGCCGAAAGAAGTGGAAAGCGTGATTTACCGTTTGCCGGGCGTCGTGGAAGCGGCGGTCATCGGCGTGCCGGACGCGCTGTTGGGCGAGGCGGTCAAAGCGTTTGTGGTCTGCGCGCCGGATGCCAATCTGAGCGAGCGCGACGTGCTCCGCCATTGCGCGCAGTATCTCGAAGACTTTGCGATGCCAAAGCAGGTCGAGTTCCGCGACTCTTTTCCCAGGACGGAATCGGGCAAGATTCAGAAACGTGCTTTGCAGTGAGGGCGTATGGGCGGCATTGTCGGTTGTCTTGATTGGAGTGGTGCGCATCGACCCGACGTAGGACTTTTACGTCGGATGCTGACCTCTAT
>JAKJAB010000074.1:0-6490 GCA_022707725.1 Chloroflexota bacterium
GGTGTTCTGCCGACCATTTTAACGGGTTCGCTGTTGGTATGGAAAAGGTAAGGGGCGCCTCGTGAGCGGTGATGGGCAACTCGTGGCTCGCGATTTGCGATTCGTTTGCGTCGAACAGGGCAGCTTCTACCGTGTAGCCTTCCGTATCCACGTTGCCATAATTGGCGATGTCGACGCGGATTTTGAGGGTGGCGTCGCGGTAGTCGGCGTCGAGTTCGGTGGCCGCCCAGAAGTCGCGGATGTGGACGGCAGGCGCGGCGAAGAGGTACACGTCGCGGTAGATGCCGCTCAAGCGCCAGAAGTCCTGGTCTTCGAGATAGCTGCCGGCGCTCCAACGATAGACGCGCGCCGCGAGTGTGTTCTCGCCGGGCCGCAGGTAGGGCGTGAGGTCGAACTCCGCCGGCAGGCGGCTGTCCTGGCTGTAGCCCACGTATTGCCCGTTGACCCAGAGGTAGAACGCCGAATCCACGCCGTCGAAGACGATGAACACCTGCTTGCCGGCCCACGCTTCGGGAACGGTGAACGTGGTGCGATACGAGCCGACGGGGTTGTTGTCCTTCGGGACTTCGGGCATATTGTCCGGCGGGAACGGGTATTGGACGTTGCAGTACATCGGGACGTCGTAGCCCTGAAGTTGCCAGTTGCCGGGGACGGCGATGGTGTCCCAGCCGTCATCGTCGAATGGCTCGACATAGAAATCCTCCGGCGCGGAAGCTGGATTCGGCGCAAACCTGAACTGCCAGTCGCCATTGAGCAGCTTGAAGTTCACACATCCGTTGCGGTCACCCCTCAACGCGCTTTGGGCGTCTTGATAGGGTAGCAGTGTGGCGTGGGCGGGTTCTTTGTTCTGCCCGACCATCTGGGGGTTTTCCCAATCATTGGTCATAAGTCCGTTCTCCTTTAGATAGAACTTGTTGCAAGCTAAAAGCTTGCACTATGTATTAATAAAACTGTAGGGCAATTTGGCAAATCGCCCTATGATATTTTGCGATTGGCGTCACGCCAGGTTCATCACGCCGCTCAGATTCAGTTCGGCGGCGCGGTGGCATTTGACGAAGTGGCCGGGACTGATTTCGTCGAACGCCGGCTCTTCAGTCTTGCAGATGTCCTTGACGTAGGTACAACGCGGGTGGAAATAGCATCCCGAAGGCGGTTTGGCCGGGTTCGCCACTTCGCCGGTGAGCAGGATGCGCTTGTCGCGCGGCGTGGGATCGGGACGCGGAATGGCCGACATCAACGCTTCGGTGTAGGGATGCTTCGGCGTCATAAACAGCTCGTGCGTCGTTGCCATTTCGACCATCTTCCCCACATACATCACTGCGACACGCTCGCTGATGTGCGCGACGACGCTCAGGTCGTGCGCGACGAACAGATAGGTCAGTCCCATTTCCTCCTGAAGCTCTTGCAGCAGGTTGAGAATCTGCGCCTGCACCGACACGTCGAGTGCGGAGACCGGCTCGTCGCACACCAGGAACTTGGGTTGCGGAGCTAACGCGCGCGCCAGACCGATGCGCTGCCGCTGCCCGCCGCTGAAGGCGTGCGGGTAGCGCCGCATATATTCGGGGCGCAAGCCCACCCGGCGCAGCATCTCTGCCACGCGATCCTCCAACTCCTTGCCGCTGGCGAGGTTCATGGCCCGCAGCGGCGCGCCGACGATTTCCAGCAGCGTCATGCGGGGATTAAGCGAGGCATACGGGTCCTGGAAGATCATCCGCATATTGCGGCGCACGTGAATAAGCTGTTCGTGTTCCAATGTGCTGACGTCGATCCGTCCCAGATTCGGGTCCTGGAACCAGATCTCGCCGCTGGAAGGGGCAATGGCCTTCAAGATACAGCGTCCGGTGGTCGTTTTCCCGCAGCCGCTTTCGCCAACCAGGCCCATCGTTTCGCCTTCGTTGACGTAGAAATCAACGCCATCTACGGCTTTGACGTGTCCGACGACCCGCTTGAAGAACCCGCGCTGGATAGGAAAGTACTTCTTGAGCGCTTTGACTTCCAACAAGGGCGGTTGGGCTTGTATTTGTGATGCACTATGGGTATTCGTTTGTTTGGTCATAGTGTTGTATCCTTAATTCGCTCGCGCTTTTGTGGAACGGGAAGCATACAGGTGACATCTGACGATGTGTCCCGGCTCCACTTCGATGACGGCAGGTTCGACCTCGTTGCATACGCCTTCCATAAACTGCGGGCAGCGCGGATGGAACGAGCAGCCCGGCAACACGCTGTACGGATCGGGCACCATTCCCTTGATCGTTTCCAGTCGTTTCTTCTGGCCGGCGCGCGCCATGACATCGTCGAGTTGGGGGATAGACCGCAGTAGCGCCTGCGTGTAGGGGTGCAGCGGGTTCCTGAAGATGGACGCCACGTCGGTTTGCTCGACGACCTTGCCCATATACATCACCGCGACTTCCTGGGCCATCTCGGCGATCACGCCCAGGTTGTGCGTGATGTACATAATCGCCATGTTGTATTCCCGCTGCAGTTCGCGCATCAGATCGAGGATTTGGGCTTCGGTGGTCACGTCCAGCGCCGTCGTCGGCTCGTCGGCGATCAGGATGTCGGGATTGCAGCTCAGGGCGCGTTGGCGCATCCCGCCGCTCAACTGGAAAGGATAGGTGTCCACAATGCGGTCGGCATTGGGCAATTTGGCGCGAGCCAGGATGTCGATAGCGCGCTCGCGGGCCTCGACCTTGTTCACTTGCTGGTGTAGCATAATCGCTTCCATGATCTGCGCGCCCACCGTGCGCACGGGCAGCATGGCGGCCATCGGTTCCTGGAAGACCATCGAAATCTGGTTGCCCCGGATGGCGCGCATCTCGCGGCTGTTGGGTTTGAGTTTGGTGATCTCGATTACATTCGATGTCGATGCCGATTCCGTTTGGTGGATGGTCTGGTAATAGGTGATCTCGCCCTCCTCGATTTTGCCCGGGGAAGGGACCAATTGCATCAGGGAAAGCGCGGTGATGCTTTTGCCGCAACCGCTTTCCCCCACGATGCCTAACGTGCGCCCGGCTTTGATCGTCAGGTCAACGCCATCCACGGCCCGGACGACGCCCTCGGCCAGATAGAAGTAGGTGTGCAGATTCTTGATTTCGGCAAGCACTTGATCCGACATGATAGCGCCTCCTAGCTCACGTAGGGGTCTGCGGCGTCGCGCAAGCCGTCGCCCAAGAAGTTGAACATCAGCACGGCGAGCACCACCACCGGCACCGGCCACAGAATCCACGGGTAGTGCGCCACGTTCATGATGTCTTGCGCGTCCTGTAACATCACGCCCCAACTGATCGTCGGCGGGTTCAGACCGATGCCCAGGAAGCTCAACGACGTTTCGCCGAGGATCATGCCGGGCAGCGACCCGGTCAGCGAGACGATGATGTAGCTCAGAAAACCGGGGATCATATAGCGGGCGATGATGGCTGCTTCGCTCTCGCCATCCAGCTTGGCTGCCAGCACGAAGTCTTCCTCGCGCATACTCAGCAGCCGCCCGCGCACCGTCCGCGCCAGCCCTGTCCACCCCAGGATAGAGAGGATGAGTGTGGTAGCAAAGTAGATGCGCAACTGCGGCCATTCGCGGGGCAACGCGGCAGCCAGCGCCATGAACAGCGGAATCGTGGGCAGCGTCGTAATCACTTCGATGACGCGTTGAATGATTTCGTCGACGACGCCGCCAAAGAACCCTGAGATGCCGCCCAGGAGCAGCCCCAGCACGAAGCTGATGGCGATCCCTATCAAGCCAACGCTCAGCGAGATGCGCGCGCCGTAGAAAATGCGCGACAGCACATCTCGCCCGATGGTGTCCGTTCCCATAAGGAAAAGAGGCATGACCTCATCACCGCCGCCGACGCCAAACAGATGGATGTCGCTTGGAATCAGCCCCCAAAGCTTGTACGGGTCGCCGCGCACGAATAGCCCAATCGGATAGATGATGCTCGTATTTTCCTCATAGGTTGGTCTGAAGGTGACGGGATCGCGGCCCATTTTCATGCCATAGATAAAGGGTGTGTGAAATCGACCTTGCGCATCGCGGATGTGGATCGCCGTTGGGGGGAAGGAGAGATATTGTTTGTAGCGCCGCAGGGGATCGTGCGGGCTGGCAAACTCGGCAAAGATCGCAATGAAGTACAGGATCCCCAGAACCACCATCGCCATCTGCGCCAGCTTGTGCCGCCTGAATTTCCACCACACGAGCTGCCACTGCCCGGCCCGGTAGAACTCTTCCTCCTGTCCCTCCGGTATTTGACGCCGTGTTTTGCGTCCCAACTGCTTTTTCTGTAGCGTTTTCTTGCTCATGCGCCCTCCACTCCGCCGAACCGGATGCGCGGATCCGACAAAGCCAATAGAACGTCGGATAAGATCGCGCTGATCGCGGTCAAGGCTCCGGTGATCAAAATATACGCGCCGGCCATATACATATCCTGATTCCGCAACGCAGCGTATAACGCCGGGCCGGCCGTTTGCAGGTTGAGGACGATCTCCAGGATGATACCGCCGGAGGCAACAGCCACATCACACTGCTCAAAATCGGATTGATGGCCAGCCGCGCCGGGTAGCGCACAATCACGCTGAACTCGGACAGGCCCTTTGCGCGCGCCACCGTCACGTACTGCTTGCGCAGTTCATCCAGCATCATCGCGCGCATGGTGCGGATGGTGCCGGCAACGCCGCCGGTGCCGAGGAGAATGATGGGGAGCCACATGTGTTTCAACAGGTCCACAAACTTGCCCCAACTCCACGGCAGCACCATGTATTCTTGCGAAAATAATCCCCCGGTGCGAATGCCAAACCTGGTGAGCGCTATGTACATGATGATCATGGCCAGAAAGAACGCAGGGACAGCCAGGCCAACAAAAGTGACGAGGGTCACGATATAGTCCGTAATCGAATATTGCTTGACCGCCACATAGATGCCAATGGGGATCGCTACCGTCCAGGTAAAGATGTGCGCGAACAGGGCGATGGCAAAGGTGTAGCCCATGCGTTCCATGATGACCTGGGCCACAGGCTTCTCGAAGGTATACGAATAGCCAAAATCGAATTTGGTGATGATCTTGCTGATCCAGAGCAGATACCGCTGGTACATCGGCCTGTCCATGCCGTACTGTCGTATCAAGGCCTGAGCTTGGGCTTCGCTTACCGTAACCCCGCTGGCTTGCAGGCGTTCGATCTGCCTGGTCACGATATCGCCAGGAGGGAGTTGGATAATGATAAAGGCCAGGATTGAAATCAACAGCAATTGGGGTATGACGCGGATGATGCGTTGAAGAATATAGGCAAGCATAAGGATTCACCTCCTTGAAAATGGCAAATGGTACATGGCGAATGATTCGTCAGATCCCACCCGCGCCCGCAAGAGGCCAAACCGGGTTGCCAACCCGATGAGTTGGCAACCCGCTGAGTGTGTTTATGAAGGCATTACGCCCGCTGACCACCTTCGTAGAAGAAGGCGCACGGATGGTACGTGTTGACGCCGTAGGTATCCCAGCCGAAGGGAACTCTCGGACGCGGCACGTTGCGCATATTCTTGTTGAAGAGGATGGGGCACGGGCTTTCGAGCACTGTCCCGATGGCCAGGGGGGTATCGGCCAGGTAATCGAAGATCTTCTGCCCGATCGCGACACGCTCGTCATCGCTGACGACCAGTTTCATTTCGTCAACCCAGGCGAACAGTTGTTGGATTTGCTCAGGCGGCGTGATGAGGCCCTCCGCTTCCCTGTCCTTGGCTGTGTACCATCGTTGCCAGGCATAGGAAACGCCACCCTGTTGGCCGTCGGCCACCGGCACGTACCACTGCATCTGGATCGGCAGGAGCATGTCGGTGCAGCGGTCGGCGTGCCAGATGCCGCACTCGACCTCGTTGGCCATCATCCGTTCGCCGTACAGCGACTCATCGATCTGCTTGACCGTCGCATCGATGCCGATCTCGCGCCAGTAGGTGACGACCATCTCGCAGAACTCGGCGACCGAGGCGCCCACACGGATGCCGGCGTGCTCGATCATGTAGCTCAAGGGCTTGCCATCGGGTCGCACGCGGATGCCGCCCGCGCCCTTGGTCAGTCCCATCTCATCCAGCAGTTGGTTTGCCAGCGCAGGGTCATACTGCGCCCATGCTGTGCCATACTTCTCCTTGAAATACGCGGAGTTGGGCATTGGCGCCATCTGTCCCATGCGGGCCAGGCCGTAGAAGAGGCTCTCGTTGATCTCGTCGCGGTCGATGGCGACCGAGAGAGCGCGCGTCCAGTTGGGATGGTTGACGATCTCCTCCAGCACCGGGTCCTTGGGGAGCGTGCGGCGGGGGTAGAGGGTATAGCGGTCGGTCATACAGGAGAGATAGTCGCCGATGACGTACTTGCCCTTTGCCTCGTTTTCCTTGTACAGGGGGTACTTGGCGACGGTGACGTCATGCATCCCCAGCCAGTCCAGCTCGCCGCCGATGAGCTTCAGTTCCATAGTCTGCGTATCGGCCATGTAGTCCAGGCGCAGCGTGTCGAGG
>JAKJAB010000074.1:6562-12732 GCA_022707725.1 Chloroflexota bacterium
CCAGAGTGGGGAAGTCCTTGGCCCAGTCCGGGAACTGCCAGATGTTCAAACCCCACTGGCTGCAGAAGCGGTTGGTCACTTGCTGCCACGTTTCCATACCCCACTCGGCCATCAGCTTGTTGATAGCGGCCTCGCCGGCGGTGTCGGGGTGGTAGTCCTTGAGGAAATGCGCGGGCATGAAGGGGCCTTCCTGCGGATAGCCGCCCATGTTACGGGTGAGCATGTGGGGGAAGAGACCGAAGGTGTAATCGAACGTACAGCGGAAGGTGTAGTCGTCGAGGATCTCCAGCGTGCAGTGTTGGTTCTGGATGCCGTTGAACGGATTGGCAATCCAGCCCAGGCCCTCGACCGTGGCCCATTTGTTCCACCAGAAATCCACGTCTTCGGTGGTCAGATCCACCCCGTCCGACCATTTCATCCCCTTGCGCATATGGAAGGTGTAAACCTTGCCATCATCCGAACTCTCCCAACTCTCGATCATGTTGGGGACGAGGGTGCGGAAGTCCGCGTCCGAATATTGTATCACCCGATCAGCCATCCAGTCGTAGGTGTCGGTCGACCAGACGGTGTCGAAGTGAATCTGGCGAACCTCGCCGCCATAGACGCCGATGGCATCGCGCCCGCCCACCACGAAGGGCACCATGGGGAGGCGTTCCTCGACGGGGGGCAACTTCCCGGCATCAACGAGTGTCTTCAGCATGGGTGGCTCGGTACGCCCTTCTGGGACTTCGACCTCAACGATCTTCTCGACCGCGACCTCGACGGTCTTCTCGACTTGCACCTCGACCGTCTTTTCGACCACTTTTTCGACTTCGACGGTCTTCTCGATGATCTGCGGCGTCGGTGCAGTACAGGCCGTCGCCGCCGCGCCAAGCGCGGCTACCGTGGTCAGGTGCAGAAACTCACGGCGGGTCAAACTTTTCGATTTCATAGCTTCCTCCTTCTCTGATAAAATGTGTAAATGAAATTACTCTCACAGAGGGGATAGCCCTCCGTGTCGGAGTCTTGTAGTTGCGATATCCCTATCGCGCTTGATATTCTGTGGCTATACATACGAATTGAGTTCTCATGCGCAGGACTGTTATTCTATACTTTAGCACCTCTTTCCCGAAAAGTCTTCCATTTTTCGGACAGATTTTGATACTTTTAGGACATATAAGCTTTCAGCGATCAGCCGTCGGCCTTCAGCCAAGGCATCTTTGCCGATAGCTGATGGCTGATCGCTGACGGCTATGCGAGTTTCAACCGCATCAGGTAGTTTTCGGACCGGATTTCCATCTGCGCGGCGCGCAGTTCTGTAACAGAATATGAATTCTCGTAATGTTTGAACTCCGAAAGCGGTTCTGGTTGCTCATTTCGTAGCAGCGGACCTTCCCACCCGAAGGACAACGTCTCGCCTCGCAGTGTGGTGAGGTTGACTGCCAAATCGTTGAACGTCACTGGCAGCGCAAGCACGCTCTCCTGGAACATCTCGAACTCGCCATCCAACGCGGCGCGTCCCATGTGGCACAACCAAACATTGTGGAGTCCCGATGAGCGCAACTCGCGGTAAGCTCCCGGCCCGTCGGTCGCCAGCGTGAATTTCTGAGCGGCGGTGAGTGCCAGATAGCCGGTCCCCTTGCGCGCGAAGGCCCACGGATGACCCTCCGCGTCCTCGCGCACGCAGTAAGCGTCGCAGGCGGTGGTGGGAAAATACGCGTGCGTGAAGCCCATCCAGTCGTCATCCGGCAAGTTGTACACGGCGATGAGCGTATCCTTCCATTGCGCCACGCGCGGCAAGACGCCGTTCCCGCGCCAGAAGCCGGGCGCGTGCGCTTCCGTCATACCGCTGTTCGCCGGGTGGTTGGTGTAGACGATGGCCCCCGGTCCCAGCGTGGCCTGCCAGATGTGCTCGTGTGTCCCCGCTGCGCCGGGCCGGTAATCCTGCGCCGAGCCGAGCAGGTAATCCGGCGTTCGGTAGGTCACTTTGTTGACGCTGCGCGCTTCGTGGGCGCCATCGCCGGTGGTCAGGATGTGTTGCTCGCGGTTCCACAGTTCATCCGGGGTCGCCGTGGCAACTTCCTCGAGCAGCGGCAGCAGTTCGTAGTCTTCCATGCAGGCGAGGCTCACAGCGCCGGCCAGGTGTGGGTTGAGGATGCCCATTCCCCACAGCAACCGTGTGACGCCGCCCAGAGGTGACAGCCAGCCGCCCAGGACGCTCGCGGCGTCGGCGCGGCCTTGTGTTCCGCCGAGGACCCCGTGAAAGCTGTTGAGCGCAATGCTGAACAACAGCTTGTCCAACACGACGGTCGCCATCTCCCAGAGCGCCTCGTTTTCGACCAGGTCGATCAGGTGGGCCAGCGCCGCCAGGTTCGCCTCGAACGCTACCCCCGAATCCCATTCACCGAATCCACCCATCGCCCGCGCGCGCAGCCAGGCCATAGCCCGGCGTTTCCCCTGCGCGACGTGCCATTCTCCCGTCTGCCCGCTGCGCTTGAACTTCCGTTTGGGATACAACTGCCCGGCCAGAATCTCGCACGTGGGCAAGAGAATCTGCTCGCTCTCCGGCGCATTGTCCGGCGCTTCGTAGGCGAAATCGAGAAGACAGGTTCTAAAGATGGCAGGGAACGCCTTGGGGAATTCTGGGGCGTCTCCCCAGCGGTAGTGCATGCCGAGCAGGCCGAGCAGATGCAATGCGCTGCCCGCCGCGTGTTGGTTGATGCGCTCGATGTGCTGCAAGAGCACAGGGGTTTCAACAGCATTCCACATCCTCAAGGCCATTTTTGCCATCTCACCGAAGAGATGGCCCTCACAGCGAACTGCGTGTTGGAGGGCATCCATGCGGCGTTTGGCGTAGTCACCCTCAGGAACCTCGTTGTAGCGCGCCAGCCCCATGCCCCAGAGCGAAACTATGCGACGCACGCGGGTGTTCTCGTCATAGTATTCCTTGATGGGCGGCATCATCAGGATGCGCAGTGGGCCTTGTGGGGCTTGATGGGCCTGGACGAGCGGCCATTTGTCGCCAGGGATAGCTGTGGCGCGCGATTCCGCGTAGATGCGGCCTGATGGGGTTTGCAGGCGGATCATGACATCTTCGGGCGCATCCTGGCTTTCTGCCCAGTGGACGGTCGGGCGCTCGTCCCAGACGAACACGTCGCGGTCGAGGTAGGCGGCGCTGAAGATGCGCTCGAGTTTGTTGCGATAGGTTATGTCATCAATGATCGTCGGGAGTTGCACGTCTACCTTACCCGGCGCGTCAGCAAAGCGCAGGGCGAAGGCGTGCGGGAGTTTGTTTGGGCCGGCAGCAATCTGCCCGAAGTATACGAGAAGGGCGTTGTGACCGTCCGTGAGATCCACCGTGAAGCTGCTTTGGTGAAAGCCAAACGCCGCGTTGCGGTAACAATGAACGTCATTGACCCACACATCCGCCGGGCCGTAGGTGGTCAGAACCAGCGTTGCTGGCCCGCCCGGCGCTGGCTCGATCTCGATGTAGGCCCATGCGCGCGCGTAATGGGGGACGGGATCGGGGTCTGTGAAAGCAAGCAGGCTGTCGCCATCCACAAAGTGATCCTCCGCGCATATCGAGTATGCCCAGCGCCCGGTATAGTCGCCGTCGGCGTACCCGCCGACCGTGAACTCGGCTTCCGGTAACGGTCCCGGCTCTACCGGCTGGCGCGTGATGCCCGGGTTCTCGGGGTGATAGCGCTGCGCGAGTCGAAGTTTGGCATCGGCGCTAAAGAGGGTGTCTGGATCGTCAAAGATAATGCTCTGAGGTCCGGCAACTAACCAATGATGAATGTAGCCGTTCTGAAGTTCATAAGTAATGTAGGAAACAGGCATTGAAAAGTAAGCTCCTTGTGTAGGATAAGGCGAAAGTCCAGGGTACAAAATCAAAAATCCACAATCTAAAATCAAAAATTAGCTCACGTTGACGCCGACTTCGGTGAGGGCGGCCTGGAAATCGTCGTAGAGGATGGGTTTGCGCAGGTAGAGGGCCGCGCCCGCGTCGTCGCTATTCCATAGCGCGTCGTGTTCGGCCTCATCGGTCCATGAGCAGAGAATGACGGGAATGTTGCATGTCGAGGGATGGGTTTTGAGCGTTCCCAGGATGGCCAGTCCCTTATCGCCAGGGGCATCCAGTTCGATGATGACGACGACCGGGGTTTCGTGTAAGGCGATGTCGAGCGCATCTTCGGTAAAGTGGGCCAGCACGATCGGGCAGGCGGCCTTCCTGGCATACCGCTGCATCAAGTAACAAAAACTTGCATCGTCGCCGACGACCATCAGAGGCGCTAGGGCTGAAGACATACCATCCTCGTGATTCGTGATGCGTGATTCGTAATCGGTAATCGGTGATCGGTAATTGGTGATCGGTAATTGGTGATCGGTAATTGGTGATTAGGAACGAGAATTATGTAACTGTCTAAATTCTAGCACCCTTTGAGCACAAGCATCAGACACTTACTCAATCCGCGTTCCTTAGTGAGGATTGAATTACATTCTGCCAATTACTCGTTACCAGTCACCAGTCACCAGTCACCAGTTACCAGTTACCTGTTACCTGTTACCTGTTACCTGTCACCTTCTACCAATCCCCAATGACTACTGTAGCATTTCACGCGGAAAAAGTCTTCCACTTTTCGGACGACTTCTTGCATTTTTGGGACAATTTTGAGTCCTGGAGGTTTGCCCGGTTTCCTTTGCCTCGCAGATATGGCTGAGACCTGCGCTACTACAAACTGTCAAGCCACATCGAGTACGAGAGGTTCTCATCACCGCGTAGACTTAGATATTCGCGTGGGGAGACACCTATTTCCTGGCGGAACACCCGGGTGAAGTAGCCGCCGCTGGAAAAACCTACCGCCATCGCGACCTCGGTGATGCCCATGTCGCCGGCATCGAGCAGCGCCTTGGCCTGCTGGATGCGATAGCGGTTCAGGTACGTCATCGGCGTCACCCCCACTTCTTGCTGGAAGCAGCGGGTCAGATGGCGCTCGCTCAACCCCACGTGGGTGGCAATCTCGCCACGTGTGAGTGGGTCCATGTAGTGTGTGTGGATGAAGGCCATTGCTTTGTGCACCAGCCGCTGCACTTCGAGGACCGTCTTGCGACGACGCGCTAACAGCGTCTCGATGTGATGTAGGGTCTCCTCCGCGCTGAACAACCCCTTGCTCAAGATGCTGACCACGCCACGATTGAGCCGCGCCATATCATCTTCGGTCAAGACTTGCGCAGTGAGGATGACCACCGGAATGTTCTGAGTCGCCGGGTCATCGCGCATAGCTTCCAGGACGCCAAACCCATCCAATTCGGGCATCAACAGGTCCAACAGAACGAGGTCGGGCTGTTCAAGGCGCAGGATACGCAGGGCTTCCCGCCCATTGTGCGCTTGCAGCACGCGATAGTGGGCGGACTGCGCTTGCACCATACGCGTGTGCATCGCCAGAATGTCCGGATCGTCATCGACAACCAGGATTTTGCGGGCTTCCGGCGCTTCCCCTTGGGTATCCAACAGCCCCTGCCCGAGCAACATCTCGGCAAGTTGCGTCTTGCCGAGCGGTTTCATCATGAGATCGAGGGGCAGCAACGCGCCCTTGTCGCCATCCTCCGACAGGGTATAACAGAGCACCGGCACATCGCTTGTGTGAGGGTACTCCTTGAGCGTCCTCAGGATGTTCCACCCGTGCGCCGACGTCACTGCCTGATCCAGGATCACGGCGTCAGGCGATCCGCCACACAACAATGCGTGCCAGTCTGTGTCGGCGTCGACAGTGTGCATGACGATGTCGACACCTTTGTGGGCGAGATGCTGCTCGAGGCGCTGTCCTTGCGACGCATCCTCGGAGAGAAGCAAAACGTGTCCGCGCGCGGCGTCGTCACATTCGCCGGTGGTGTCGTCGCGTTCCATCACCGGCAACGTGAAGTAGAATTCGGCCCCGCGCCCTTCTTCTCCGGTGGAGTGCACGCCGATGGCGCCCTGGTGCATTTCGACCAACAACTTGCAGATCGCCAACCCCAGGCCCAGGCCGCCATACCCGCGCGAAGTGGTACGCTCCGATTGCTGGAACTCGTCGAAGATCAGGGCTTGCTCTTCCGGTGAAATACCCAGGCCGGTATCGCGGATAGAAATGGTCACGACGTTAGGGGCGTAAGCGGTAGCGCCGCACACGGTCACGCTTAAAGTCACTTCG
>JAKJAB010000074.1:12772-13021 GCA_022707725.1 Chloroflexota bacterium
TGACGGCATTGTTGATCAGGTTCAGGACTACCTGTCGCAATCGGGTGCGATCTCCCCAAACGCAGGGCAGCGAGTCAGAGATATCGGCTTGCCAGTGCAGCCCCTTGTCTCGGGTGAGTTGGCGGCCGATCACGATGACCGGCTCGAGCATCTCGTTGATGTCCACCACTTCGTAGCTCAACTGCAATTGCCCCACTTCGATGCGGGTCAAGTCCAACACGTCGCGGATCAAGCCGTCCAAATGCTGCG
>JAKJAB010000075.1 GCA_022707725.1 Chloroflexota bacterium
CGCTTCTCCTGGCGACGGTGGGCTTGCTCGCGTTGTGGTGGCTGGCGCGCCGTATGGACATCCCCACCGTCTCTGCCGCCGACGCGCTGGGCACAATGAACATGGCCTACGTGCGCATCCAGGGCCGCGTGACGCGCAACCTGAGCTACGACCCCACGAGCGGCTACCTGGCGTTCTGGCTGGACGACGGCACCGGCGAAGTGCGCGTCTCCTCATACCGCGATGTGACGGAGGCGCTCCTGGCGACGGGAAAAGTGCCCGCGCTTGGCGATGAGGTGACCGTTGCTGGGACGCTGCGCATCCGTGAGGATTATGTCGCGCTGACGCTCAATACTGCCTAGCATCTCACACTGGTACGCCCGGAGCCGGTGACGTTGAAGGCCAAAACCCTCACGCCGCTGGACGTTGGCTTGCGCGTACGCATCGTCGGCGAAGTCCGCCAGGTGCGCACGCCCTACGAGGGGATGACGCTCATCACCGTGCGCGACGACTCCGGCGAGATCGCCGTCGCCGTGGATGAGACGGTGACAATGCTCACCGGTGCGTTGCCGGAGATCGTCGAAGGACAGGGGATCGATGTGGTTGGCGCAGTGAGCCTCTACAAGGACACGCCGCAACTCGTCCCGGCCTCCGTCGCGGACATCATCCTTTCCGCCACGCCGCCGGCAGCCGCTGCCGTCTCCGTCACCAGCCTGAGCGAGGCGCAGAACGTTACGCTGGGAAGCTGGTTGCGCCTCCAGGGGCGGGTAGTGGCGATGGAGGGCTTCAAGAGTGGGATGAAGGCGACGCTCGACGATGGTACAGGTCAAATTATGCTGGTGCTGTGGGACAGTGTCTACACCGCGCTCGAGAACCCGTTGGCGGTCGATGTGGGCGCGGAGGTTGTGGTCGCAGGCGAACTAGGGAGCTTCGAGGATGAGCTGCAGATTGTCCCGGAGAGCTTCAGGGATATCACCATCGTTGCGCCGGCGTCGGAAATTCCGTGGGTCGCCGTGGGTGATCTGCGGACGCAGGACGCCGGGCGCGTCGTCCGGCTGCGCGGCGTTCTCGGTACGCCGGAGGGTTTCTCCGCGGGCGCGAAGGCGCTGCTCGATGATGGCACCGGCAGCATCACCGTTTTGTTGTGGACGAACATCCTGACCGCACTTGATCCCCAGCCATCCGAGGGCCAGACCGTCGAAGTCATCGGCGTCATCCAGGAATACCGCGGCGAGCTGGAAATCCTCCCCCGCTCCACGCTCGATTGGCGCACCGGAGGTCATTAGAAATGAGAAATTGGGTACAGGTCACAAAGCATGGCGCTCATTCACTTGCCATTTGCCATTCGCTGATTTGCTCATTCACTGATTCGCTGATTCGCCTATTCGCTGATTCACTATGTTAGAACTCATCCTTTGGACACTCGCAGGTACCCTTTTGGCGTCGTTGTTGGCGATCGTGCCGGCGCTGCACATCTACAATGTGGCGGGCTTCATCCTGCTCGCCAGCGGGACGCTCGCCGCGTGGATGAACCCGGAGCAGATGGCGTTTCTGTTCCTCGGTCTTATCACCGGTTACGCGATGCTGAACACGATCTCCAGCATCTTTCTTTCCGTGCCCGACGACAGCACCGTCTTCATCGTTCTGCCGGGGCAGAAGTACTTGCTGCAACGGCGCGGCTACGAAGCCGTTGTCCTCACCGGCATCGGCGGTTTGGGCGGGCTGGCGGTGTTGGCATTGCTCGCGCCGGTCGCTTCGCGCACCCTGCCGCCCATCCGCGAAATTCTGCAGCCGCACATGGCGTGGATTCTGTGGACAATCATCGCCTACATGCTGCTCTCCGAGTGGCCCAAAGGCACGGACCGCGCGCCTGCCGGATGGAAACGTTGGTGGGACGGCTGGCGCTCGCTCACGGCGGGACTGGCGACGTTCCTGCTTTCCGGCTTGCTCGGCTTCGTGATGATGTACCGCTCGCTCGTGCCGGTGGAAGTGGCTTACCAAAACCTGCTACCCGCGTTCGTCGGCCTCTTCGCCGTCCCGTGGGTGATCCAGAACCTCATGGCGCGCGTCGAATTGCCGCCGCAGCACATCGCCCGCACCGTCGATGCGCCGTTCAGCGCGATCTTCCAGGGAACGGCAGCGGGCGTGCTCGGCGGGATGTTCGCTGCCTTCTTCCCCGTGATTACTGGCGGCATCGGGGGATTTCTGGCCGGGCACGCCACCGCGCAGCGCGACGAGCGCGCGTTCGTCATCTCGCAGGGAGCGTCGAAGGTCGTCTATTACGTGGGCGGCTTTTTGCTCTTCTTTGTGCCGGGGCTGCACCTCACGCGCGGCGGCATGGCGTGGATGGTGAGCACGCAATACAGCACATACACACCCGACCGCTATTACTGGGCCACGGCGGCGGTGCTGGCAGCGGGTGTTCTCGCGTTTTTCCTTTCCATGGGACTCACCCGGCTCGTCATCGCGTTGACGGCGCGCGTAAGCTACCGCGTCATCAGCCTCGTCACGTTGGCGATTCTGCTCGTGGTGGTGTTCACGATGACGGGGTGGGGCGGTTTGGCGGTCTGCGCCGTGTCGACCGGCATCGGCCTGATTCCGGTGCTGTGGGGATCGCGCCGCATGAACGCGATGGGCGTGCTCCTGCTGCCCATCGCGCTGAACATGGCCGGCGCGGGCGATGCCGTGGCGCGGTTGTTGGGGCTGTTGTGAGGGAACCGGCAGTTGGAGTCTCTATGGGGGATTCCACACCAACGAAGACCAAAATTTGAGCCACCGAATACAGAGATCACAGAGAAAAAAACTCTATGCTCTCTGTGACTATTGTATACGAGGAGAAAAAATCATGAGTGGTAAACCTATTCGCATCACCAAATTTGATCTTGAACGCTTGAAAGTGTTGCTTTTTGACGTCAAAGCCACCAGTTATGGCAAAAGCGAACATGTTGGGAACCTGCAGACAGAGATAGAACGTGCGGAGATCGTTTTGCCACAGGATATACCAGACGACGTCATCACCATGAACTCCGCTGTGTGTCTGGAAGACCTTGACACGGGGGAAGAGGAAGTCTACACATTGGTTTTTCCAGAAAATGCTGATCTGAAGCAAGGAAGGATTTCGGTATTAGCGCCTATTGGGACAGGGATGTTGGGGTACGAAGTGGGAGACACGTTTGAATGGGAAGTACCGGCGGGAAAGAGAAGGCTACGAGTCAAAAGCATCCTATACCAGCCTGAGGCTTCCGGCGATTATCACCTTTAGGCATGCCGTGGCAAGGAAACAGGAGAGTGGCTCGCGTTTGTGAATTGGATGGTCTCAACGTAGAGTGAAGTTTTCCATGACACGGGCTGATGAGGAGTGGGTTATGTCGGATGACCCATTGTTGTTTGAAAATAGAGACGCTTTCAGAAACTGGCTTTGTCAAAATTATCATCTTAGCTCAGGGATCTGGTTGGTGTTCGGCAAAGCAGGCAAATTGAAAACGCTGACCGCCGATGAGGCCTTGGAAGAAGCCCTGTGTTTTGGATGGATCGATGGCCAGTTGAAAAGCATCGATGATCAGAAATATTTGAAGAAATTTACGCCCCGCCGGAAAGGCAGCGTCTGGTCCGAACGGAATCGGGCGTTAGCCGGGAAGCTGATTGAGAATGGCGCTATGACGGAAGCGGGCCAGACGGCGATCGACCAGGCACAAAAGACGGGAACTTGGGATAGTCCCAAGCCGGCGCCTATATCCGAGGCGCAAATTGAAGGTTTAGTCCAGGCTTTATCGGGGGCTGAAAAAGCTCTGGCGAACTTCTTGAAAATGCCTCTCTCTGTACAAAGAACCTACACAGCGTTATATCTGGATGCCAAGAAGGAAGAGACCAGGAAAAAACGCCTGGAGAAGATTATTGAACGGTTGAATGAAAACTTAAAACCAATGTGAGGGATGAATGTTGGTTGTTGGGAGGTTGGGGCATCTATGATAGCGTATTGTGGCATCAATTGTGACGAATGTCCTTCCTACAAGGGGACGATAACAGGTGATGAGACGCTGCTCTTAAAAATGAAGGAATGCGTTTCTACGCGTCAAGAACATTCGCGCAAACGGTTGATATATTTATGGTGACGCGTGTCTTGACGACGTTCCGGGAGATCCGTCGCCCTTTTCTGAAATGCCCTCCTCCTGAATAAGGTTTTGACTCCAACGTAGGTTGCGCTATACTGGAGAGCAACATTGGCGTACCCACACACGTAATGTGTTCAGAACCGGCGAATAATCGCCCGTCGGACTTGAGACTATTCAGGGAGGGAACCATGAAACTCGTCACCTATCTTATTGCTGCCGTTGTCGCTCTGTTTGGCCTGATGTTCATCGTCGGCGCGCAAGGGCAGATCATGCGCCTGGTGGTCGGCGTGGTGTTGCTCGGCGCGGCCGGCGTCCTCATTTACCTGACCCGCGTGCAGCCCAAGAAAGAGGAGATCACCCACGTCCAGAAAATCGACCTCACCGGCGACGTGCGCCTGGAGCAGATGAAGTGCACTTCCTGCGGTGGCGCACTGGGCAAGGAGAACCTCATCGTGCGGGCCGGTGCGATTTTCGTCGACTGTCCATACTGCGGAGCCTCCTACCAGATCGAAGAAGCACCCAAGTGGTAAAGGAGGCAGGAGGCAAGAGGCAGGATTTTTGCATCTCGCATCTTGCATCCTGATGATTATGGCAACGAACGGGTTTTGGAACGACCTACGCCGCGAATTGGCGCGGCTGTGGCCTGTGTCGCCTGAACCACCCGCGCCGGGATTGTACACGTATCCCATCGCTCTGGACGGCGGGCAGCGGCGCATCCACCTGCGTATCGAGGAGGATGGCAGCGGCGTTCTCTTCATCGACGTGACGGAGGCGATCTACCTCAACACCACCGCCGTGGAGATGGCAAAGCTGGCGCTGGACAATGTCCTCCAGGAACGCGCGCGGGATATGTTGCTGCGGCGCTTCAGCCACGTGGACAAAACGCGACTCACCCGCGAGTTGGCTGACATCTTCGCGATGGTGCAACGCCTCAAGGAGACCGGTGACGGCTGCCCGACCTGTGCCATTGCCAGCCAGGTGGCGTTCAACCCCATTTTCAGCACGCCCGTTCACGCGCCCTACAAGGCCGACGTTGCCCTCACCTATGGGTGCAACAATGCGTGCGCGCACTGCTACAACGAGCCGGATCGCTTCACGATGGGGTCTTTGCCGCTGGATGACTGGTTCCGCGTGCTTGACAAACTTGCCACCATCGGCATCCCGCACATCATCCTCACCGGCGGCGAGCCGACACTGCATCCCGACCTGCCTGCTATCATCCGCCACGCCGATGAGCTGGGGCTGATCGTGGGCATGAACACCAACGGGCGCGTGCTCTCGCACGCCCCCACGATGGCGACGCTCGCCGAGGCTGGGTTGAACCACGTGCAGATCACGCTCGAAACTTGTCGCGCCGATGTCCACGACGCGATGGTCGGCGCGCCGGGCGCGTTCGCGCAGACGGTGCGCGGCATCGAGAACGCGCTGGAGAGCGGCGTGCACACCATCACCAACAGCACATTGACGCGCCGCAATATCCAGGATGCCGTTTCTATCGTCGAATTCCTGCATGGCCTGGGATTGCGCACGTTCGCGATGAACGGCATGATCTACGCCGGCGGCGGTTTCGACGACCCAGACGCCATCCCCGCCGAGGCGCTGGCGGCGACTCTCGTGGCCGTGCGCGACCGCGCCGAGGCGCTGGATATGCGCTTCCTGTGGTACACGGTAACGGATTATTGCCGTCTTTCGCCGCTGGAACTGGGCCTCGCGCCCAAACGCTGCAACGCTGCCGAATACTCCATTTGTATTGAACCCAACGGCGACGTGCTGCCTTGCCAATCGTATTACGTGGCGGGCGGCAATCTGCTCGACGATCCCTGGGACGCCATCTGGAATAGCCCGTTGTTTCTGAGCTTCCGCGATCGCGAAACCGATCCGCTTGCGGCAGGTTTGCCAGAAGCGTGTTGGGACTGCCCCGATTTGGAAATGTGCGGCGGCGGCTGCCGGCTGGAACGCGAGGCGCGCGCCGGGCAGCGGGCCGCCGAACACGGCTGCGCCCGCGCGCGTCTAGTCCCCCCTTTCCCGCCCACCCATTTTGAGGGAACTGACGGGGGGAGAGGCTTTAACCTACCCGCTGGGACTGCGCGCGCCGCCACGCGCGCCAGCGGGCGTTTACGTTAAGCGAGAAGTAAGACTGTTTTGAAAGAGACAACTATGCTAAGAGAAGGGACTATCCTCCAACAAAACCGCTATCGCATCACGCATCTGCTCGGCCGGGGCGGCATGGGCGCGGTCTACGCCGCCTGGCACATGAGCCTGGAAATCCCTGTCGCCATCAAGGAGTTGACGTCCCAGACTGATCTCGATCCGCAGATGTTGGGGCAACTGCGTGAGCAGTTCAAACGCGAGGCAATGACGCTGGCGCGACTCAACCACAACAACCTGGTGCGTGTTCTTGACTCCTTCGAAGAGGGCGGCAATGCTTATCTGGTCATGGAGATGGTCGAAGGTGAGAGCCTGGCCGACCGCATCGAGCGCGAGGGCGCGCTGGCGGTGTCGGTGGTGCTACGCTGGGCGCACCAGTTGCTCGACGCACTGGCTTACTGTCACGGGCAAAACGTGCTCCACCGCGACATCAAGCCCACCAACATCATCATCCGCCCCGACGATCAGGCAGTGCTGGTGGACTTTGGCTTGGTGAAGTTGTGGGATCCGCGCGATCCCCGCACGATGACGGTGGTGCGCGGCATGGGGACGCCGGAATACGCACCGCCGGAACAATATGAGGCAGAATCTGGCTCCACTGACGTCCGCAGCGACATCTATGGCCTGGGCGCAACGCTCTATCACGCACTCGTCGGTCAGGCTCCGCCCACGGCGACCAAGCGCATCGTCAACCCGGCGGCCTTGATCCCCCTGCGTGCGTTGAATCCTGCCATCGATCCCGCCATCGAAGCGGCGTTGATGCGCGCGCTTGAACTGCGTCCTATCGATCGTTTCCAAAGCGCGCGGGAAATGGCCGCTGTTTTGAGCGCTCCGGCACAACATTATGCCCCGCAGCGTCCGCCCACTGGCCCGCCTCCCCCGCAACCGCGTTCGCAGAGAGCGACGCCCCCTGCGCGGGCGCAGGCGATGCCCATCACCAAGCCGCCGACACAGCCGCGCGTTCCACCGATGCGACAGCCGGCGCCGCAGCCAGTTCAGCGCCAGATGCCGCAGCCAATGCCTCAGCAGTCGCCGCAACCAATGCCGTCGCAGATGCCGCATTATTGGCCACCGCAGCCCAGAGCTCGGCGCGAAATGGGTATTGCCTCGATTGTCGCCTTTATCCTGGGGTTGATCGGCCTGGTCACGACGTTCATTATCCCGATCTGCAACCTGCCTTTCCCGTTGACCGGCATCGTCCTGAGTGTCCTGGGGATTCGCTCGAAACAACAGCGGGGGCTGGCCTGGGCCGGGTTGGCGCTGTGTCTGCTCACTTTGGGATTGATGTTGCTGCTGGCGCTGATCGGCGCACTCCAATCGATAGGTGATTTGGTGAGCTTCTGAAACTCTGTTAAAAGTGAAGGAATCATGCGTTTCACCGTAATCGACACTATTCCCTTCCAACCAGATCGCGCGGCGCTGGTGAAGCGGTTGCGTCTCCGAGACGGAAGTTCTTACCTGTCCGATCTTGAACGTCTGGTGGATGAAGCCGAGGCTGTTGCCAAGCCGAAGGCGCTTTACAAGGTCGCTTTTATCGATGATCGGGGGGATGATTACGTCGTGGTGGGGGGCGTGAGGCTGGACAGCCGGGTGCTGGCCGTGAACCTGGACCCCGTCCATCGTATCTTCCCCTATGTCGCCACCTGCGGCGTGGAACTGGATGCCTGGGCGCACGCGCAGGACGATATGCTTTACAAATATTGGGCCGACATCATCAAAGAAGTCGCCGTGCGAGAAGCGATTCAGGCGCTCTTCGAGCATATGACAGAGACGTATGGATTGGGTAAAATGATGTCGCCGGGATCGCTCGAGGATTGGCCAATGCCACAGCAGCGCCCGCTCTTCGCCATCCTTGGCGACATCGAAGGGGCGATTGGCGTGCAGCTCTCGGACAGCTTTTTGATGACACCGAACAAAACCGTGTCGGGGTTGCGCTTTGCGGCAGCGGAAGACTTCGCCAGTTGTCAGCTCTGCCCGCGTGACAACTGTCCCGGCCGCCGCGCTCCCTACGACGACACCCTCTACGACCGCAAGTATCGCAAGATCCAAAGTTAAATCGAAAGTCGGCAATCCGCAATCGGAAATCGAGGAGGTCACTATGGCACTGGAATGGCTCAAAAATCTGTTTGGCATCAAGCGCGCGGCGCCTCCGCTGGCGGTGGCTCCGGGTATTTATCACGCGATGCAGGAGGCCGCGGGCCTCTATACACGCTTCCATTTGCGGGTGGAACGCGACGGTTCGGGGATGTTGATCGCCAACGCCGCTGCTGCCGCCCGGCTTTCACCAACCGGCGTCCTCATCGCCAAAGGCTTGCTCGACGGCAAAAGCGCGGACACGGTTCTCCAGGATCTCGTCGCCAATTTTCGCGGGGCCACCGTGGATATGATGCGGGCAGACATCGCCAAGGTGGACGCGCTCATCACGCAGATTACCACACCGGGGGATACGTACCCGATCTACAACCTCGATGATGCCGCGCTCTCTCCTTACAGCGCGCAATTGATCGCCCCATTGCAGGCTTCCCTGCCGCTGGCCGACCCGGAGAAACTGTTGCCGATTATCAATAAGCTGTGGGACGCCGGCATTCCGCATGTGACCCTGCTTGCCCCTCCCGTTCCTGACGCCACACATCTTGTCCGCGCCATCGAGCGCGCCGAAGACCTGGGGATGATCGCCGGGGTGCGCGGGCGCGCCAGCGACCTGTGGAACGTCGATCTCCTGACGGCTCTGATCCAGGCGGGCGTGGATCATATCACTTTCATTTACGCCTCCGACGATCCCAGCGTCCACGATGCGTTGTGCGGCGCCGGCGATCACGCCGCCGCGACCGCGCTGTTGGCCTGGCTCGAAGCGAACCAACTGTGTGCCGTGGCGGAAGTGCCGCTCGTGCAAACGACGCTGTTCGTGCTCAATACCACCGTCACCACACTCATTGCGCAAGGCGCGGATAACATTGCCTTCGTCGCCTACGTGACCACCGACGAGGCGCTGGCTGAACAGGATGGCATCTTCACCGCCGATGCGATGCCGCAGGTTGCCACGATGGTCGAAGAGGCTGCGCATGAGGCGCATGCACGCTTTATCTGGGATCCGCCCGTGCAGCGCGACCCTGCTCAATCGCTGGCCGCACAGGTACAGCGCGGCCCGCGTTGTTCCGGCGACGTGGCGGTGCGCGTCGAACCGGATGGCAGCGTCATCCCGCCGCGCGGCCCGTACAAGAGTGCGGGCAACCTGCTGCAGATGCCGTGGGACACCATCTGGCATCATGAAGTCTTCCGCAGGTATCGCGAGCGCGTCGAAGCGCCGACGCACTGCGACCGTTGTCCTGGTCTGGCGATTTGCGCCGCCGATTGTCCCCGCGAACCGGCGGGGTGGGCGCAGCTATAGCAGAGCGCCGACGGTCAATCTCTCAACGGAATCCAGCGAAAACGTCTCCGTTTCACCTGCTCAATCCGTTGAAGCTATATGCAAGGGGGCAGTATGATGCATAAAAAAACGTGGTTACGATTCTTCAGCCTGGGCGTGCTGGCGCTGTTAATCTGCAGCGCGCTGCCGGCGTCGGCGCAGAATTACAGCTTCGCCGTGCCGGAGATGTTGATGCAGGTCTATGTCCAGCCGGACAGTTCCGCGGAGATTGTCTACGACATCACTTTCGAAAACTACGGCAGCACCATTGACATTGTCGACATTGGGACACCGCACAGCAACTACAGCATCAGCACTATGAGCGCCTCCATCGATGGCGTGGCGCTGACCGACATCCGCAAGTCCGAGTACGTCAATCCCGGCGTGGAAGTGCATCTGGCGGGCAAAGCCATCCCAACGGGTGGAAAAGGCACGCTGCACTTCGAGATGACGATGCCGGAGATGATCTTCAGCGATACGACGAACAAGGAAAACGCCTCGCTGCAAATCACGCCGACGTGGTTCGACAGTGGCTCGGTGCGCGGCACAGGGACGATCGAGATCCGCATTACGATGCTCGAAGGCATCCAGCTTGACGAAGTGCTGTATCAGGACGTGCCATTTACCGACAAGGGCACCGAGAACGGGCGCGTGGTCACCGTGTGGCGTTACGAGAACGTCTCTGCGACGAAAGAATATCGCGTGGGCGTCTCTTTCCCGCAGCGTGGCCTCATCAATATCACCAAAGTGAGCACCTGGGACCTGTTCACCCGCTGGCTCGGGCAGTTTACGGGTGTCATCGGTGGCATACTCGGTTTTTGTTTCCCAGTGGCGATACCTGCCTTCATTATCTGGTCGATCGTCCGGGGGGCGATAAAGGCCAGCAAGCCCAACTATCTGCCGCCTATCGCGCAGGTGGAGGGTGGTGGAATCAAGCGTGGCTTGACCGCGCCGGAAGCTGCCGTCATCCTGGAAATGCCGTTGAACAAGGTGCTGGCGCTCGTCATCTTTGGCCTGCTTGAAAAAGGACTGGTGCGCAAGGCAGAGGGCACCGGCTCGCTCACCGAGGCCCTGAAGGTGGAAGTCGCCGACGCCTACCGTACCGATTTAGAGGACGCCGATGCGCGCGCGCAGTATCGTCGTTCCGTCGCTCAAAAGCAAGGGACGGTGATCCACAACTATGAAGACGCCTTCCTGGATCAGATTCAGGCGCATCCAGACAAGCCGGTGAAGCAACTGAACGTGGTCAAACCGATGCAGAAGCTGGTCGACATCGCTGCCGCCAAGATGCAGGGCTTCGATCTCTCGGACACCCAGGACTACTACCGCCGCGTCATCGAACGGGCGATGCAACAGGCAGCCGCGTTGGGCGATATCGAGCAGCGCGAGCAATACCTCGATAAGTACGGGTCGTGGGTGATGCTCGATAAGGATTACCGCAGCGTGATGACCGTCGGCAGCTACAACTACTGGCCCATCTGGGCACGCCAGACACGCCCGGCGGCAGCAATGGGCGCAGCGGGTGCGGCCACTGCCAGACCTGCCGCTGCATCAAGCGGACGCCCTGCTCCCAAGTTCGGTGATGTGGCGTCTTCTTTCGCCGGTTGGACTGAGACGACGATGGGCGGCATGGCGGCAGCCATCATGCCTACATCACTACAAAAGCCTGCGCCGGTCACCCGCTCCTCCTCTTCAGGCGGCGGTTTTCACAGCAGTTGCGCGTGCGCCTGCGCCGGATGCGCGTGCGCGTGCGCGTGTGCGGGTGGGGGGAGATAGCAGTCAGCTTTCAGCTATCAGCCATCAGCGGTTGAGCACTGATGGCTTGTTAAAATTGGTAGAGGTATAGGGATGAAACGTACACGAATATTCCGTGCGTTCGCCTGGTGGGTGTTGTTGATACTGATGGCGTCCATTGGCGGGCCGGTGGCGGCGCAAAGTTACAGCTTCGGCGTGCCGGATCTGAAGATGCAGGTCTATGTGCAACCGGACGCTTCGGTGAAGATCGTCTACGACATCACCTTCGACAACTACGGTAGCCCGATCGATATTGTGGATATCGGCGTGCCGCATAGCAATTACAGCATCAGCAATATGCGCGCCTCGATCAACGGGGTTAACCTGAGCACGATCCGCAAGTCCGAATACGTCAATCCAGGCGTCGAAGTCCACCTGGGCGATCAGGCCATTCCGCGCGGTTCGAGCGGCACGCTGCACTTCGAGTTCAGCATGCCCGACCTGGTCTTCCAGGATACGACCAAGAAGGACCTCGCCTCGTTGCAAATCACGCCGACCTGGTTCGACAGCGACCTGGTGCGCGGCACGTCGAATATCCAGCTTGTGATTCATATGCTGGAAGGGATTCAACCTGACGAAATACTGTACCAGGACGTGCCTTTTACCAACAAGGCGCTCTATCAAGGGCGCGCCGTCGCCGTGTGGCAGTGGTCGCAGGGGACGGCGACGAAAGCATATCGCGTCGGCGTCTCGTTCCCGCAGCGCGGCATGACGCGCGTGATCAAGATGACGCTCATCCAGTTGGCCAACAAATGGTTGGAAGACAATCCCACCACACGCCTTGTCCTCGGCGCTGTGGCGATGATCTTGTTTGCCGTGCTCTTCTTTCGGTTTTCGGGCGGCACCGGCTTTTCGGTGTTTGCCATTTTGGGCGGCGGTATCGTGTTTTTGTTGTTCATCAGCCCGATCTCGGCGCTGATTGCGCCCGTGATCGTCGCGCCGCTCGTCGTGCTCAATGAACGCTCGCTGAAGAAGAAGCGCAAGACCTACCTGCCCGCCATCGCGCAGGTGGAGGGCGGCGGCATCAAGCGCGGCCTGACCGCGCCGGAGGCCGGGGTGCTGATCGAGATGCCGCTCAACAAAGTGCTTACGCTCGTGCTCTTTGGTCTGTTGGAAAAGGGCGTCATCGAGGTGACGAAACAGGAACCGCTGACGGTGGAGGTGGCGCCGGATTTCCGGGTTCTGTCCGACAAGGGTCTGAATTCTGCCAAAGAACAACGCCTCCATCGTCGCCGGATCGCTCAGGAGAAGGGCACCATCATCCATGCCTATGAGGATGGCTATTTGACTCTGATCGAACAGAATCATGGCAAAGCTGTGCGCAACATCGACTTCGCCAAACCCACCGAGGCGCTCATCAAAACGACAGTGGCGAAGATGAAGGGCTTTGATCTTTCCGATACACAGGAGTATTACCGCCGTGTCATCGACCGGGCGATGGAGCAGGCGTCCGCGCTCGGC
>JAKJAB010000076.1 GCA_022707725.1 Chloroflexota bacterium
GCTCCTCGCCTAGAATTTCAGCGAGATGACCACCCACAGCCGGCGAGAGCGTGAGTTTACCGTCCGAAAACGCGCCCGCCCCACCCCAACCATCGAGGATCGCGCATGGTTTGCAATGCCGGCACGCGCCGCCGCGTTCGCGCAGGGGGCAATGGCGGCGGTCGATGTCATCGCCTTTTTCGAGGATGGCCACACGCATCTGGGGATTCTGGCTCAGCTCCAGAGCAGCGAAGATGCCGGCAGGGCCAGCGCCCACGATCAGCACGTCAAAATCATTCGCTTGCATACATCCTCCCACTATGCTATGGATGACAAATACTGTAACGCGAGTTGGCGACTCGCGCTGCACGGTCGCAGCCGGAGCGAGCGCTGTAGGCTAAACAAACAAAACAGGTCGGATCAACCCAATCCGACCTGCACGATACCCCCGTCAGGACTTGAACCTGAAACCTTTTGGTCCGCAACCAAACGCTCTATCCAGTTGAGCCACGGGGGCTGATTCATGATGAACTTTCCTATAACAGTGAAAGAAGGCCAACGTTTGGCTTTCTGCCAACTTAGCCTTCTTGTATACCCCCGTCAGGACTTGAACCTGAAACCTTTTGGTCCGCAACCAAACGCTCTGTCCAGTTGAGCCACGGGGGCTTGATCATTCATCACACAGCGGGGAGGCAGGGATTCGAACCCTGGAGGGAGTTCTACACCCCCTAACTGCTTAGCAGGCAGCCCCGATAGTCCACTCTGGCACCTCCCCAGAAAAAATCAAGCTGTACTTGTAAAGAACCAGCTAACGAGCGGAGGGAGTGGGATTCGAACCCACGGTGACTTGCGCCACAACGGTTTTCAAGACCGTCGCCATCGGCCGCTCGGCCATCCCTCCAGCATAAGGGGAAAACCCACTCCTCGCGCCGGAAAGTATACCACGCAACGCCGCCTTGTCAACAAAAACAGACCGCACAGGTTTCCAGAAATCTGTCAGGGCTGTTATCGTCGAATGACGTCGATACCGCCCATCCAGGGGCGCAGTACTTCAGGAACGACAATTGAGCCGTCAGCCTGCTGGTAGTTTTCCATGATGGCGATCATCAAACGCGGCATCGCCAGCCCGGAGCCGTTGAGCGTGTGCACGAATTGCGGCTTGGCGCCTGGTTCGGGGCGATAGCGAACGTTAGCCCGCCGCGCCTGGAAGTCGGTCACATTGCTGCACGAGCTGACTTCCAGCCACGCATCCTGGCCCGGCGCCCACACTTCGAGGTCGAAGCCCTTCGCCGCGCCGAAGCTGATGTCACCCGTGCACAACTCGACGATGCGATAGGGTATCTTCAACATCTGCAAAAGGCCCTCGGCGTTTTTCACCATGGCTTCAAGTTCGTCGAAGCTGGTTTCCGGCGTGACAAACTTGTACATCTCCACCTTGTCGAACTGATGCCCGCGCTTGATGCCGCGCACGTCGCGCCCGGCGCTCATCTTCTCGCGGCGGAAACACGGTGTGTAGGCCACGTAGTTGAGTGGCAGTTGATCGGCGGTGAGGATTTCGTCGCGGTGCAGGTTGGTGATGGCGACCTCGGCGGTGGGCAAGAGCCACAGGTCGTCCTCCACGTCGTGGTAGAGGTTGTTCTCGAACTTAGGCAGTTGTCCAGCCCCCACCAGCATCTCACGCTTGACGACGAACGGCAAGTACACCTCGGTGTAGCCATTCTGCCGCGTCTGCACATCCAGCATCCAAAAAATGACGGCGCGCTGTAAGCGCGCGCCCGCACCTTTGAGGATGTAGAAACGGCTGCCGGAGAGCTTCACCCCACGCTCGAAGTCGAGGATGTCCAACTCCGGACCCAGGTCCCAGTGCGGGATCGGCTCGAAGCCTGCCGCCGCGAAGTCGCGCCGCTCGCCCCAGTAGCGCAAGACCACGTTGGCGCTTTCGTCTGGTCCCAGCGGCACGCTCTCGTGGGGGATGTTTGGCAACCACATCTGCTTCTCCTCGAAGGCGACCTCAACGTCGCGCAGCTTCTCTTCCAATGCCGCCAATTGCTCGCCCACGTCACGCATCTCCGCAATGCGCGCCTGACGCGCGTCCTTGTCCTGCATCCGCCCGATCTCTTTGGAGACGCGATTGCGCTCCGCGCGCAGTGTCTCTACCTCTTGCAGCATCTCGCGGCGCTGGATGTCCAACGCATGAACTTCATCCACCAGCGCGGGATCGTCATTGCGTTTGCGTAACGCCTCGCGCACACGTTCCGGGTCATTACGGATTAATTCGATGTCAAGCATGATGCCCTCCCCTGTGAGAATAGTCAGGTAGTCTGCTATCCGTAAATTATGCCACCAACCCCAGCTTTGTCCAGTTACAGCTAAACATTTCGTTCTATGTGTGGTACAATACCCCTGGTATGGAGTGCCTGCCACACTCAAAGATCTCAACAAAACAATAAGGAGGTTTACATGAAACGTCAATGGATCGTACTAATCGCGATACTGTTTGTGCTGTCGCTCGGCTGCTCGCTCTTTGGCGGCAAGGCCACCGAAGAACCCGCTGCCCCTGAACCAACATCCGCAGTGGTGGGGAAAACCACACAAGCCCCGGCCGCCGGTGAAGATAAACCAGTCGCCACCGAGGATGAGCCGTCCGACGAAGAGGACATACCACTTACCTTCGACGCGAACGCGCTGGAAGGATTCAATAGCTATCGTATGGAAATGACCTGGTCCTTCACCAAAGAAGATGGCAGCGTCGAGGAATTCAACATCCAGGAAGAGGCCACCCGCAACCCGGCCGCGCAGCATTACACAATGGAGAGCGGGGGCGAAAACATCGAGTTCATCCGGATCGACCAGACCCAATGGATGCGCTTCGGGGAGGAATGGATGCAAACCACCGCGAGCGAAGGCGAAGAGATGGGTGGATTTGGCGAGTTCTTTGTCAACCCCGAAGATATGTTCTCCGGCACGGACTCCAATGCCTACAAATATATGGGCAAAGACAACGTGAACGGGCTCAACACCCGGCATTATCAACTCAAAGAGAACGTCTGGAATATAGGAGCTGCGTTCAACGCCAGCGAAATCGAAGAAGGCACAATTGATGTGTGGATCGTCGATGAAAGAGACCTGCCGAAGTTCACGGTGCGCTACGAGGTAACAGCAGCCGGCACGTTTGAAGACGAAGGCAAAGGGAAACTCACCCTCAGTTGGAACATCTACGATGTCAACGCGGACATCACCATCGAACCTCCGGCGGACGTCGCCGCCCTGCCTGAAGGTCTGGAGCTGTGTCCAGATGCCACCGACGTGATGGTGATGGGGGCGATGTCCATCTTCTCCTGCCCCACCCCCGTTGTGGACACAGCGACGTTCTACACCGAGATGCTGGAAGCCCAAGGATGGGCCGCCGGTGATATCACCAACATAGAAGATATGCTGATGGGCACATGGACGAAGGATGGCGAATCCCTGAGCGTCACCATCACGAAAAACGACGATACCGGCGGATCCAACGTCATGCTGACGCTTGGCGAATAAGAGGTGCGGCTAGATTCACAAGAACTGGCATCACTGGCCGCCGACCTCAGCATAGCGGCCATCGGCGCGGCCCAGGTTGGTCCAACACCAACCTGGGCCGCTTATCAAGACTGGTTGGTGCGCGGTTACGCCGCAGGGATGAGCTACCTGGCCCGCCCCGATGCCGTGAACCGGCGCGCCGATCCCCGTGAAATACTCCCGGAAACACAATCGGTGTTGGTCGTCGCTGCATCCTATGCGGGCGCGCCGCACTCTGAGCCGCCGCCGCTGCACGGGCGCGTCTCGCGCTATACCTGGGGTGAAGATTATCATCGCTGGCTGCTACGCGACCTGGGAACGCTCGTAAAGCGCCTTGCCGAGGCATACGGCCCATTCCCCGCCCGCTGCTACGTGGACACTGGCCCCGTCCTGGAACGCGCGTGGGCGCACACGGCGGGTCTGGGTTGGATCGGCAAGAACACGAATCTGATACACCCGCGCCTGGGGTCGTACCTCTTTCTGGGCGTAGCGCTTCTGGGCATCGAACTGGAACCGACGCCAGCGCCTGAACTGCCGGATTGCGGCGATTGTACGCGCTGCCTCGACGTCTGTCCCACCAACGCGCTCGTCGCGCCCGGCGTCCTGGATGCGCGGCGCTGCATCGCCTATCTCACGGTCGAACATCGTGACGCGATCCCGGAAGACCTGCGCCCGCTGCTCGGCGACTACGTCTTCGGTTGCGATACGTGCCAGGATGTGTGCCCGTGGAACCGCAAGCCGCTCGCTATACACGCCGGCGCTTCTGCTCCAGCGAGCGCGACGCTTGATTTGCCGGCGCTGTTGACGATGACAGAGACCGAATTCCGCGCGCGTTTTCGCCACACGCCGCTTTGGCGGGCCACAGGGCAAGGGTTGGCGCGCAATGCTGCCGTGGTGTTGGGAAATCGCAAAGATCCAGCGGCGCAACCTGTTCTAGCGCACGCCGCAGTTGCCCACCCCAGCGCACTGGTCCGCGAGCACGCCGCCTGGGCGCTCGATCGATTGCCCCCGGAATGAACTGCGAATCGCGCCAATCTACGCGAATCTTCCTCCAAAGTATGACGACAAAAAAACGACGAACCGGAAAAATCTCCCGGTCCGTCGCCGAAAAGCTGATCGCTGCAAGCTGACGGCCGACAGCTAGATCACCCCCAACTCCTTACCTACCTTCTCGAAGATGGTCAGCACCTTCTCCAACTGCTCGTCGGTGTGCGTCGCCATATAGCTGGTGCGCAGCAGGGTCTGGTTCTGCGGCACGGCGGGCGGGAGGACGACGTTGGTGTAGACGCCGTTGTCGAAGAGCGTCTTCCAGAATTGCAATGCTTTGATATCCTCGCCGATGACCACCGGAATGATAGGCGTCTCGGTCACGCCGATGTTGAAGCCCAGTTCGCGGTAGCGCTTGCGCATAAACGCGCCGATCTCGTTCAAGCGCGCCACACGCTCCGGCTCCTCATGCATAATTTCCAGCGCCGCCATCGCTGCTGCCGCGTTAGCTGGGGGGATGCTGGCGCTGAAGATGAGCGAGCGGGCGTGGTGCTGGATGTAGTCGATCACGCAATCGTCGCCGGCAATGAAGCCGCCGAGTGAGGCGAACGACTTGCTGAACGTCCCCATGATGAGGTCCACGTCCGCCGTCACGCCGAACTCTGCCGCCGTGCCCCGACCGCCGCCGAGCACGCCGATGGAGTGCGCGTCATCGACCATCAGCCGCGCGCCGTACTGTTTGCACACGGCGATCAGTTCCGGCAGTGGGGCGATATCGCCGCCCATGCTGTACACGCCATCGACGATGACCAGCCGCCCACCCCTATCGGGCAGCGAAGCCAGCACGCGTTCCAGGCCTTCCAGATCGTTGTGCGGGAAGCGCTTCATCGTCCCAAAAGAAAGCCGGCAGCCATCGACGATGCTGGCATGATCGTCCTTATCGGTAATGGCGAAATCGTCCCGCGCCACCAGCGACGCTATCGTGCCCAGGTTGACTTGATAACCGGTGCTGAACACGAGGGCGCGTTCTTTGCCCACCCACTCAGCCAAGCGTGCCGTTGAGGAACCGCGAGCCGGTGCAGCTCGTGCCATACGTTTTGATCGCGTCGAGTGTGGCCTGGCGCACTTTGGGGTGCATCGTCAGCCCCAGATAGTTGTTGGAGCCGATCATGATAAGATGATGGTCACCGATACGCGCTTCTGAACCTTCGTTGTTGGTCAATGGAATAAAATAAGGATAAAGTCCTGTCTCACGAATATCGTTTGCAGTCGTAAAAGCCTCGCACTTCTCGAAAATATCCATACGTTACCGCCTCCTTTTGATAGAATGGATGCATACACTCCCCCATTCTAAGGGCTTAAACCTCGATGTCAAGCGCGCGCTACAAACAAGCCGGCGACCTTGTCGATGTGAAACGCCTCGACCGGGTCGATCCAGCCGTTGACGTACGCGGCGATGACGCCATCCGGCGCAACGGCGACGATGTCGAGAGCGCGGTGGTAGCCAGGTAGCTGCATAAAACAGGCGTAGTCGTCGTCGCTGACCTCACCGACGGTCCACGGTAGCCATACATCGCATTGGCCCGCGGCCCGGTTGGAAATTTCATCCGCCGCCACAGCGCGGACTTCAAAACCGGCAGGCAGCGCCACATCGGGAATCGGCTCATCCAACGAGCGCAGCATGTTCACCTCAGCAAAATCACCGCAATACCGGAATCCATGCTGCTCCAGGAAGGCGATACGTCTGGCGTTATCCTGTCGCGCGCCGGACACAAGATGACCACCCCAAAGTTTCGCGTCACGCTGGCGAAGGCCGGCGAGCCGCGCCTCGGTCCACGCCCACGCCTCATCCTCGATGCCGGACCATTCATACGCCGGCAATATCTGCCAGTTGAAAGCCGGGTCTTCGCCCAACATCGCGTAGCCGACCAGCTTGCCCGCGTCATCGTGCCAGAGGCGGATGTGCTCCTGTGGATTCAGGTGGCGCGCCACCATAAAGAAGTCGAACAGCAATTCACCGACGTGCGCGTAGCGCCAATCACTGGTCTGCGCGCGCGCTTCCATCAACATGTCCAGCATCTGTTGCAGATCGTGTTCAGTTTCATAAAGCCGCGATATCAATGTCATGGTGCCTTCAACTCCAAGAGGTCCCACCGGTTCCCGTAGAGGTCTACGAAAACGGCGACCGTGCCATACGATTCCGCACGCGGTTCTTCGGTGAACTGAAGCCCGCGCGCCCGCAGCGCATGGTAATCACGCCAAAAGTCGTCTGTGTGCAAGAACAGGAACACGCGCTCGCCAGTTTGATCGCCGATGCGGGCTGCTTGCTCAGGCGTCGTCGCTTTAGCGAGCAGCAGACACGTTCCGGCATCGCCCGGCGGGGCGACGCGCACCCAACGTTTGCCACCGTCGAGCATGGTGTCTTCGAGCAGGTCAAAGCCGAGAACGCCAGTGTAAAAGGCAAGCGTCTCGTCGTAGTCCCGCACGAGAAGCGCAACGTAGCCGATTTTTTGCTTCACCATATGCCAGTAAGTCTCCGGACGCTGATTTTCGCAGGTTCACGCAGATTTTGTCGCTTCGCGTACATGATCTGCGAAAATCTGCGGAAATCTGCGTCCAATTTTGGTGACAAGCGTTCTGTCGATCCAGAACTCCGGCAGTTCGAGTTCCTGTTTCGCCTCGCCAAAGAGGAACTTCCCGGCTGGGATACGCGCCATTGCCTTGCCGGTTTTCTCCCAGATCATCATGTCTTGACTCATACCGATAAGCCTCAGATCACATCATGTAATCGTTACAGAAGATGCTTACACTAACGCTTCACAGCTCCCCACACGATAGCCAGTATCCCACCCGCCACTGCATACGTCAAATTCTGCAGAATGCTGTATACCGACCAGAATGTCTGCCACGACCACACCGAACCGTCATTCAGGAGAATGAAGAACGTGTCCATATGGTAGTCTGGCCCGCAATAACGTGTTACGAAAGAACTTCTGACTCGACCAGGAGCGGGTGGTTTGAGGGCAAACCGGTTTGGTTCCTGTAGAGTCGGACTGCATTTACCCGACCAATAACCCTCTTGATCGATGGCGATAGGAAGTTGGTCTTCTTTCGACCATCCACACGTACCCCAGTAACAGCTATGCAGGTATAAGCTTCCTGATGCCGTGCGACCGTAAACACCACCACTAAGAAGGCCGACGGGGAGCGTTGTGACAAGCTCAGTTAAAGTTTCTGGGGATTGTTCGAGTTGAGTCCAATAATATGCTGGAAGATATTCGTGAACGTAGGAAGTGGCAAAGCCTAAACCAGCGCCTATCACGAGCAGTAGAACCATAGCAAGGATTGCCTTCCACCAGGCCCCAAAAGGTTTATGGATGAAGCGTGACATGAAAAGGCTTAAGGGAAGTCCATAGGACAAGCAAACTGCAAACAACCCTGCTAAAATCCAGGTGGCGTCTGTCGTGCGAATCACCCATTCATTCAGCAGGACAAAATAGGCGATACCGCTGACAACAATAACCCAGAGGATTATCTTGGTAGATTTAGGAACTTGTTTGCGTAGGGCATCCATCGTGATCTATCCTCCAACAACGTCGAATTACAGAACGTTTTTAAGCCTTTGTATCCAAAACCGCCTTAGCCGCCGCGATCTGCGCCTTGACCGCCGCCGTCGCCGTGCCGCCGGGCGCGGAACGCTGCTCGACCGCGCGGCGGAAGTCCAGCACCTCGTGAACATCGTCGCCGAAGTGTGGCGAGAGGGCGCGGTAGTCGTCCACGGTGAGGTCACGCAGGCCACAGCCCCGCTCTCCGGCCAGGCGCACGGCCTGCCCGACGATGTGATGTCCCTGACGGAAGGGCAAGCCCCGACGCGCCAGGTAATCCGCCAGTTCCGTCGCCAGCAGGTCATCGTGCAGCGCGGACGCCATCCGCTCCGGGTGGATGCGCAGCGTGGCGACGACGCCCGCCACGATTGGCAACTCGAGTTCCAGCGTGTCCAGTGTGTCGAAGAGCGGTTCTTTGTCTTCCTGCAAGTCCTTGTCGTAGGAGCTGGGCAGTCCTTTGAGCGTCGTCAGCAGCGCCACAAGGTTGCCTACCACGCGCCCGGTCTTGCCGCGCGCCAGTTCGAGCGAGTCGGGGTTCTTCTTCTGCGGCATGATGCTGGAACCGGTGCTGTAGGCGTCGTCGAGTTCCACGAAACCGAACTCCGCCGTCGCGTAGAGGACGAGGTCTTCCGCCAGACGGCTGAGGTGCGTCTGGAGCAGCGCCGCCCAGAAGAGAATCTCGGCGATGAAGTCCCGGTCGGAGACGGCGTCGAGGCTGTTTTCGCTGATGCGGTCGAAACCCAATTCCGCCGCCAGCGCCGCGCGGTCGATACCGAAGGTGTTGCCCGCCAGCGCCGCGCCGCCCAAGGGCATCACGGAGACGCGCCTGGTCAGGTCGTCCAGCCGCTCGACGTCGCGCTGGAGCATCCAGAAAAAGCTCATCAGCCAGTGGGCGAACAAAATCGGCTGCGCGGGTTGCAGGTGCGTGTAGCCAGGCATCATCACGTCGAGATGCGCTTCGGCTTTGTCAACGATAGCGAGCTGCACGCCCCGCAGATGTTCGCGCAGCACGGGAATCCGCGAGAGCAGGTACAGGCGCACATCCGTCGCCACCTGGTCATTGCGGCTACGACCCGTGTGCAGTTTGCCCGCCGCCTCGCCGATGAGTTCGCCCAGACGGCGCTCCACGGCAGTGTGGATGTCTTCGTCGGACGGCAAAACGGCGAACGTTCCAGCGTCGAATTCGGCCTCGACGGCTTCGAGGCCGTCCACAATCGCCGTCGCCTCATCCGCCGTGAGGATGCCCACGCGCTCCAGCGCCCGCGCGTAGGCGATGCTGCCCGCGATGTCCGCCACATACAGCCGCCAATCGAAGCCGATAGAAGCGTCGAAGCGTTCCAGAAGCGTGTCGGTGGCTTTACCGAAGCGTCCACCCCAAAGTTTGCTCATAGGTATCTCCCTGTATGCTCTGTCAACGGATTCGAACGGATTTTTTCCCGTTTCATCCGTTAAGTCCGTGGACACTTAATCCCGCTTGAACGCGCCGAAGTCCGGCTGCTCGTAATCGGATTTTCCCAAGCCCTCGATGTCGAGCAGCGCCCTCACTTTGAGTGGCAGGCCAAAGAGGTGGATGAAGCCCTCGGCGTCGCTCTGCTGGTAGACGTCGTCCTGCCCGAAGGTGGCGTAATCCTCGCGGTAGAGCGAGTACGGCGACTTGCGCCCGACGACGGTGCAACTGCCCTTGTACAGCTTCAGACGCACGCTGCCGGTGACGTTCTGCATCAGGCTGTCCACGAACGCATCCAGCGCGGTGCGCAGCGGGGTGAACCACTGGCCATAGTACACCATCTCCGCGTACTTCTCGGCGACCACGTCCTTGTAGTGCAGCGACTCGCGGTCGAGGCACAGCGTCTCCAGCGCGCGCAGGGCCGCGTAGAGGATCGCGCCGCCGGGCGTCTCGTAGACGCCGCGCGATTTGATGCCCACCAGCCGGTTCTCGACCATATCCAGCCGCCCCACCCCATGCGCGCCGCCAAGTTTGTTGAGCTGCGTGACCAATTCCACCGGGCCGCGCGAGACGCCGTCCAGCCGCACCGGGATGCCGGACTTGAAGTCGATCTCGATGTAGAGCGGCTTATCCGGGGCCTTTTCCGGCGCGACGGTCAACTGGAACATCGCCTCTTCCGGCTCCGTCCACGGATTTTCCAGGATGTGGCCTTCGTGACTGAGGTGCCAGAGGTTGCGGTCGCGGCTGTAGACCGACTTGCCCGTGGAGGTGACGGGGACGCCGTGGGCGGTCGCGTAGGCCAGCGCGTCCTCCCGCGAGCGGATGTCCCACTCGCGCCACGGGGCGATGACGGTGAGGCGCGGATCGAGCGCCATCACGCCCAACTCGAAGCGCACCTGATCGTTGCCCTTGCCCGTCGCGCCGTGGGCGACCGCGTCCGCGCCTTCCAGTTCCGCGATCTCCACCATGCGCTTGGCGATGAGCGGGCGCGCAAACGACGTGCCGAGCAGGTATTGCCGTTCGTAAATCGCGCCGGCCCGCAGCGTAGGGAAGACGAAATCGGTGACGAACTCGTTGCGCAGGTCTTCCACGTAGGATTTCACCGCGCCGCTGATCCGCGCCTTCTCCGGCAGGCCGCTCAGTTCCTCTTCCTGCCCCAAATCCGCAGTGAACGTGACCACCTCACACTGATAGTTCTCGATCAGCCACGGCACAATACACGACGTATCCAGCCCCCCCGAATACGCCAAAATCACTTTGGAAACCTTTTTCTTTGCCATCTCTCCTCCAGGCCGTTGAAAGTTGAAGGTTTCAAGTTGAAAGTTAAGAATTTGAGAACGATCGAACTTTTAACTTTCAACTTGTAACTACGCTACCGGCCACACATACGACGCTTGCTTTGGAAACAGCGCATCGAGTAACAAGCGCGCTTCAAGACGCCCGCCGCAATCGGGGAAGGCTGCCATCAGTTCTGCCAGCGAATGGTAGCCAAACACCAGTTGCAGGAACGTCAACGGGGGGAACTCGGTGGATGACTCGGTGTTGTCCGGTTCCCAGGACTGCGCCTCTGCCAGCCGGCCTTTCTCGAAAACGAGATGCAGGCCGCTGCGGTAGAAATTCAGCCGTAGTTCGCCGGAATAGCCCGCCATTATCGAGCGCGCCAGACGCTCCCCCAGCACCGGCGCAATCAGCTTCAGGAATCCCGGCAGGTCGGCGACGCGTATGTACCAGCTGTACGGCTTGCGGTATTGCGGCAGCCATTCCTGCGTTACGATCGGATAACACGGATGTTCGCGGCCCAGCAAGAAGATCAGCCGTTCGAAAGGCGTGTCGGCTTCGGACTTGTAGTAGGTCCCATAAGTTGCCCCCACCGTTTTGAGATAGCGCATGACACAAGGCGTCACTTCCCACCACGAAACGCCCGGATCGAGTTCGTAAACCCACAGCGCCAGCGTATTGCCCCAGCGGACGTTGGGGTGCACCAGATAGCCCACTGGTGTGTTTTCTGCGTCGGCGATGATGTTCACCTGCGTCTCCATGCCGCTCTCAGGTGAGCGTCCCGCCATCTCGTATCGCCACATCGCCGCATCGCGCATACAGTGGATCAGGTGACGTTTAGCCGCGTACGCATCCACAGTTTGCAAGAAAGGGATGTCCTTTGACGTTGCCGGGCGCACCGTGTAGGACTCGGTGGCGTCATCCTTCAACGCCGGCACACTGAACAGCGGGCCGGCGTATCCACCGTGCATGTCCAACGCCATCTCGTAGCCGAACTGGCGATAGTAGTACGGGATGCCGGTGATCCCCTGCATTTTGTGCCCGCGCTCCTCGCTCCAGCGATGCAATACCTCGAACTGCGCCCGGACCAGGCCGCGATTGCGGTAGTCGGGGTGCGTTCCCACCAGCTCCGGGCGGCCCACCGGAATTTCGATGCTGCCATACGACCACGTCTGGGCGATCAGGTTGGTGCTGGAGACGATCATGCCGGCGGCGGTGTCTTCCACCACCAGGAAATCCTCCGGCTTGAACGTCGGATGGGGTTCGAGCAGCAGATCGCGCGTCCAGACTGCGACGCCCTCGTCGGGCTCGTCCCAGCCGAAATCGCTGTGGACGTGGCCGTTGAATTCGGCCAGGGCCTCGGCGTCCGCCGCCATCGCTGAGCGCAAAATCAAGCCATTGCCTAAATCACGGATTACACTGTTGTTATCAACCATGAATCCCTCGAACAACAAAAAACGCATCGTCTCAATAAAAAGGGGGACCCCCACTCCCCAGATCTTGAGATGATACCAAAGACCCTGGCGTTGCCGCCAGGGTCACTCTGGCGCTTACGCTACTGTATCGGTGATCGGGAACCCCAACGATCCCAATTCGGGCACGTTCACCTGCATCACAATGCTGTGCTCGCCGGGTTCCAGCGCGCCGGGGACGTAGATCGTCATCACCGCGCCGTAGCCCACATACATCGACGACGCCCACGTGATCTCCGTCACCGGGCGGACTTTGCCGTTCAGCTCGACGGTCGCGCCTTCCAGCGGGCGCGCCTCGCCATCCACCGTGAACTTGGTGATGCCGCTGATGGAGCCTGAATCGATGAGGTTCTTCACCTGGAAGACGAAGCCCTCGCCCTGATTCTTCAAGCTGCCGGCCACGTACAGCTTCTTCAACGCATCGGATGACATATTGTACATTGGATACCTCCTTGAAATGGTTACTGGTTACTGGTTACTGGTTACTGGTTACTGGTTGCTGGTTACTGGATACAGAGC
>JAKJAB010000077.1:0-12477 GCA_022707725.1 Chloroflexota bacterium
CTTCATCGCTGAGGTGGTGGCGCGCGCACAAAGCATCGACGTCGCCGCGTTGCTGCGCGACCTGAGCGGGCCTTTGGGCATGGGGCGCGGCGCGCGGCGATTGGTGCAGGGGGAGGGCGCGCACGCCATCGGCGGCGACCACGCCCGGCAACTCTCGCGCTACCGCTTTCGGCACATCCTGTTCCAGGCCTATCTGTACCAGCAGTTAGACCCGGCGGAGCGCGCGCGACGACACGCAGCGGTGGGGGCCGCGCTGGAAGACCTGTACGCCGGGCTGCCGGAGGAACGCGCCCGCCGCGCCGCCGAATTGGCGCGTCACTTCGAGAACGGCGGGCTGCCGGAGAAGGCGGCGCTCTACCACCTGGAGGCCGGACAGCAGGCCATTCACCTGGCTGCGCCGCGCTCGCCCGCGCGCGACAGGCTGGAAATCCGCCTCTATTTGGCCCTGGGCGCGCCTTTCCTTTCGACCGACGGCTGGGGCGGAGCGGAACGTCAGGCCGCGATTCAGCAAGCCTTTGCTTTGCTGGAAGAAACAGGGCAAACGTACCCCGACCAGGCTGGTCCTGAGTCTGACAAATGGACCGATCTGCTGGTGGCGCTCTACGAGCAGGCCGATTGGCTGCTCAGCCAGGGGGAATTCCTGCCGGCGGCGCAACTTGGCGCACCGCATCCTGGGCTACAGCCGCCTGTTTCAGGGGGACTTTTCCGGCGCGCGCCAACATCTGGCAGACGCCCTGGCGGCGCACCGCGCCATTGGGCAGCCGGACACGCTGCCGTGGCTTGGCGGCGACCTGGAATCAGCGTGCCGGACCGGGCTTGGCTTTGCGCTGGCGATATCCGGCTATCTCGACCAGGCCTGGGCGGAGACCTCCCAGGCGCTTGCGCGCGCGCGGCGTATCCAGCACAAGTCCGCGTCGGGCAGCGCGTTGATTTTTGCCTGCGAAGTGGCCGTTTTGCGCGGGGATATGGACGCCCTGCGCGCCCTTGCGGGTGAATTGCTGCGCGTGGGTGAAACCGAGGGTTTGCAGTTTTTCCTGGCGTATGGATGGGCCGCCGAAGGCTACGCTCAGGCTGCCCAGACGCCGCCCGGCACACCGCAAGCCGCGGCCAACCTGGAACTGATCCGGCGTGGGATGCGAATGTGGGAGTCTACCGCCACCCACGCGGGGCGCGGCATGTGGATCGTCCGCCTGGCAGCGGCGTGCCTGCAAGCCGGGGACATTACCGCCGGGCTGGCGATTACGTCTACTATCCTGGCAAAGCCAGACCAACCGGGGATCACGGTCGGGCTGGCGCAGATTTACCACCTGCACGGCGAACTGTTGCTCCGGCAGGAAACCCCCGACCGTAACGCCGCCGAAGCGTTTTTTCGTCAAGCGATAGACATCGCCCGCCGTCAAGAAGCGCACACGTTGGAACTGCACGCCGCCCTCAGTCTAGCCAGGCTCTGGCGCACCGAAAAGCCGGAGGCGGCGCGACGCCTGCTCGCCGAGACCTGCGCCTGGTTCACTGAAGGGTGGGACACCCGCGACTGGCAGGAAGCGCAGGCGCTGCTGGAAAACAATCTAGTACTTTCATAAGATCCCTGCAACTGACTGAGACAGCCTATCATCCAGGAGAAAACGCGGCGCACACGCATCTCGCATATTCCAACACCTGCGCCCGATACTGCAACGCCTCCGCCAGATGGTGCGTCTGGATAGCCTCCGCGCCCTCCAAACCCGAAGGCGAAGATTCGCCCATCGCGCGCGACACTTTCAAAACCCGGTGGTACGCCCGCGCGCTGAGGTGCATCTGCCGCGTCGCTGCGCGCATCAGGGCTTGGGCGTCTTCGCGCAGGCCGCAGGAAGCGGGGGCAGAACTCGCAGAGCTGCGCCGGTCCCATATCCGCGTTGCAGGCCAGTCGCGCACCGGCGAGACGCTGCTGCTGCCGTTCCCGCGCCGCGTTGATGCGCGCTCGAATCGTCTCGGAAGGCTCGCCGCGGGTGGCGTGAGCCAGCTTATCGTAGGCCACCCGTGGCACTTCCATGTGGATGTCGATTCGATCCAGCAGCGGGCCGGAAATACGGACGTTGCTGCGCAACGACGCGGTAACGCTGGATAAGGCCTGTCGCGCAGGTGCATTGGCGCTCCGGATCGTTATAATGACCGCATGGACACGGATTCATCGCTGCGATAAGCACAAAGTGTCCACAATCGACCCGCCGGTTTTGTCCTTGAGATGATAATTGACCTACACACTCAGGAATCACTCAAAACCATCCCTTAAAACCATTGCCTACAAGTTAAGGTTTTCGTTTGCTTGTCAAGGGCAAGACTGGCCTTTTTTGAATCAATTTTGGGCCGATTTCGCGCTCTAATCCGACCGGTAGTTCTGCAAATGTAGCTACGCACTGATCACACCATCGCTAACTCAGCCATTACCGCATAAAATACGGACAGGTTAGCATACCCGAAGACGTTCCGGGCGCTATTTGACAAATCACGGATTGCTTAACTTGTAACCAATGTCCTAAGTATCTATCCGAAAATTGTCATGTTACATAGAATGTCAGCACAAGCGAACTGGATAAGCGCCAACCAATTGTCCGATTTTTTGCACCAGCGAATCCGGAGGCTGCGGCGCTTGACTAACCAGCCTAAGGTCCGTTCCACCACCCAACGTCGTGCCGGATACCGCAACTCACCTGGAATAGGACGCTCTTCTACCTCGGGTTCACCCCGGCGGCGGCGATGCTTGATATGTGGAATATAGTTTTCATCACGGACAACTTCATGAACATCAGGATAGTCATAGCCTCTATCGGCACACAGATGTTGCTCACTCGATGGGCGTGGCACCACGATCGAGAAAATCAGGTCATCGGCCGACCATTTGTCGTGTTTGTTGGCGCCCGTGATATGAATGGCCAACGGCGCGCCCCGTTCATCCACCAGAATGTGGGTTTTGCTCCCCTTTTTGGCTCGATCGGTCGGGTTCTTTCCCGTCTCATCGCCGCCCAGCGGTGCCGGACACGATTTGCTATCAATCGATTGCTATTTCCAGCGGATGCGCTGCTCACGCGCGTAGAAGCGGACCAGGGTTTGGAACACTTTCTGCCAGATCCCAGCCTGTTGCCACGTTTGAAAACGCTCGTGCAGCACGCTGCTGGACACATTAAACCAGTCGCGATGTACAGCTTTCCACTGGCAGCCGGTCCACAGAACGTACCAAATGCCATTGACCACGTCTCGATTGTTCACGGGAGGTCGTCCAGGGCCTCGTTTCGGCGATGGTTTCGGCAGATGTTTCTTGATGCGGCGTCACAATGGACCCGGAACGTGAAAATAGTCCACATTTTTCGGTTTTATGCTAGACTTTTTTGCCATGGCGTAACCTCGCTTTGCTTAGTTTTAGACGACTTAAGCTATAGCAGATTACGCCATTTTTACCATTGCGCTCCTATTTTCGGATAGATACTTAGCATGTGGTCTAGTTTTTGGGGGTAACTTCACTCGCTCCTTGCCCGTTGCCTGAATGTTCACACGGCAGCCAGACGCAAAACGTACTACCCTTACCCAGGTCACTCTCCAGCGTAATCCGTCCGTGGTGCAGGTTGATGACCCCCTGGCTGATAGCCAGCCCCAGTCCCGTGCCGGGCGCTTTGCTCACCCGCGCCGCTTCCCCGCGATAGAACCGCTGGAAGAGTTGTTCCTGCTCTTCAGGCGCAATGCCGGGGCCGTTATCCCGTACTTTGAAGATGACCCAGGGATGCGCTTCCTGGATCACAGCCATCGTGCTCAACCAGACATCCCCGCCGGGTTGAGTGTAATTCAATGCATTGGTGAGCAGGTTGGTGGCGACCTGTTCCAGCAAAGCCGGATCGGCGGCAATCGGGGGCAACTCCGTTGCAGTATCAAGGTGCAGGTGTAGACCGCGCTCGGTAAACAAGCGGGTGCGGTCTTCGACCAGTGTGGCCAGTAGTGCGTTCAAGTCAACAGACTGCCATTGCGGGGCGGTCTTCTCCAGATCGAGTCGTGAAATGTCGAGCAACTCTTCGATCAACACCTGCAACCGCTCGACTTCTCGGGCGAGGCTTTCGAGATAACGTTGGCGGTGTTCCACCCGGCCCTGAGAAAGCAATCCCAGGTAAAGGCGGATGCTGGCGAGCGGGGTGCGCAACTCGTGGCTCACGCTGCTAAGGAACTGCGATTTGGCCTTGTCGGCGGCCTGCGCTTGTTCGAGGGCCACGCTCAGTTCCGCAGTGCGCTGGGCAACGGTTGCCTCCAGTGCATCGGCGTGCATGCGCAGTTCACGGTGCAGATTGAGCGCCTCTAACGCCTGTCCTGCCGCCGCCGCCGCGTTCACGATCAGGCTCATATCATGGTCGTCGTAGACGCGAGGAACGGTAGTCTCCAATCCCAAGATGCTCATAACACGCCCACGCACCACCACTGGCACCAAGAGTAGTGTAGCCGTCTGGCGACGACTAAACGCCGCACGCTGATTGTCCAACCGGGCATCTTGTTGCGCGTCTTCAATGAAAAGTGGCAGTTGGTGCTGCAGGATGTCAGTAACAATCGGTTTGGTTAAAGATACCGTGAGATCCAAAAGGCTCTCGCAGTCGTAACGGCCATATTCAGCGACGATTCTCAAGTAAGAGTTGTCAAGATCGGTAATGGTGGCGACAGTATACGGCAGCGATAGCGCCAGGGCCAGTTCGGTACACAGGACCCGTAAGATTTCGACAGGATCGAGCGTCGTGGTGGCGGCGCTGATGATATGGTTGAGCGCCGTAAGTTCACGGTTCTGAATGCGTAAATCCTCGGTTTGGCGGGCGACCGTGATTCCCAGAGCGCAATTGAGGTCTTCGATCTCGTGCTGATAGCGGTCGCGCTCGGCGATCAGGCGGGCACGCTCCAACACGCGCTCAATGATGACGGTGATCTCATCCATGTCACGCACAGGCTTGGTGACATAGTCCCATGCCCCCCGGCGCACCGCCTCGATGACATCTTGTAGCACACCGGTGCCAGAGACAACGACGACCGGCAGTTCGGGCTGCTCGACTTTGAGGGTGGCGACGACCTCCAAACCATCGACACGGGGCATGCGCAAATCGACCAGGACGGCGTCGAAATGTTGCGCCCGCGCCGTACTCAGCCCCTCGGCGCCATCGGCGGCCGTGACGGCATGATACCCACATTCACGCAAATAGTCGGCGAGCGCACGCCGGAGCAACAGTTCATCATCAATAACCAGGATCTTTTTCTGGCTCATAAGCCTGTCTTCCTATCCATGTGATAAACGATATTATAGGCCCCGCCCCAACAAAGCAAGACACAGAGGATAAATCAACGTTTCTTCAGCGCCCTCGACAACAACCCTGGCGAAGGTTACAAACGAGATTTTGGATTACGATTACCTCGGCATCCGAGTGCGCTTTTAAAACCTTCACAAGGGTTACTCGCCTGAGAAACAAAGGTTGTGTTTGGAAATCACTGCATTTTACTATATAATAGTTGACATTTCCAAAACCTGCAAGCAACGCATGTCATTTTGGAGGTGAATGTGCAGCCAGCTTTGCGAAGGTGGCACATGAGACTCCGCAACACGAAAACTGCGCTACCCAGGGTCACTTTTCAAGTCACACGCACCGACTTTCGCCAGGGTTTGCATCCCGAATAGCTACGTGATACAGCGTGCGACATTACTTACAGTCAATTTAGGAGCGCGAGTATGGACATATTGTTGGTCGAAGATGAGGTCTCCCACGTCGAACTGATCCGGCGCGCATTCCGCCAACGGCTGCCAGAAGCCAACTTGCTCGTTGCGCACAACCTGCAAGAAGCACGCCAGCTCCTGGCAACACAAACCATCGACCTGGTGATCACGGATTGGCTGCTGCCCGACGGCCATGGCGTAGATGTCTTATCCATACCCGAGCACGAACAGGCTTTCCCCGTCATCTTGATGACCAGCCATGGCAATGAGCAGGTGGCCGTGGAGGCCATGAAAGCCGGCGCGTTGGACTATGTGGTCAAGACGGTAGAGACACTGACCGACATGCCGCACCTCGCCGAGCGCGTATTGCGCGAATGGTATTACCTCGCGGAGCGCCGGCGCACCGAGCAGGAGATCATACGCCTGCAACATCTCCTACAAAACATCACCGACTCCATGCCCTCCGCGTTGATCACCCTGGATGCCGAAGGACGCGTGCTGACCTGGAATCCTGCTGCCGAGCAGTTCACGCACTGCGCCAAGGAACAACTCCTGGGTAATCTGCTATGGGATTTGTGCCCAGCGATAAGGCATTACCAACCTCTGGTAGATGAAGTATTGGCGACACAGCGCGTGGCGCACCGGCACCGCGAGGCAGTGCACACCCTGGATGGCGTGCGCTATTACGATGTACACGTCTTCCCGCTCCTCTCTGATGCCATTGCCGGGGTCGTGTTGAGTATAGATGATGCAACTCAACGCGTCCAATTTGAAGATACGATGCTGCAAGCAACCAAACTGGCGAGCGTCGGCGGGTTGGCAGCAGGCATGGCGCATGAAATCAACAACCCACTCGGCGCTATGATGCAGGCGGCGCAGTTTTTAGAGCTGGCCCTCAACCCGCGCCATCCGCGCACGCGGACGCGGCTGGAGGCCGCCGGCATCGATGTGGAGCGGTTGGAAGCTTACATGCAGGAACGCGGGCTGTTCGACTATCTCCAGGGAATCCGCGATATGGGCGCGCGCGCCGCCAAAATTGTCTCCGATTTGCTCAGTTTCGCGCGTAAGGGGACATCGAACCACGCCCCATGCAATCTGAACACGCTCCTCAAACAAACAGTCGAATTGGCCGCCACGGACTATGATCTGAAACGCCAGTATGACTTCCGTGACATAGCGGTCGTGTACGAGTTGGCGCCGACCCTGCCGCAGGTTCCGTGCGATAACCAGCAAATTCAGCAGGTGCTCCTCAATCTGATCCGCAATGCCGCCCAGGTTATGGCCGATAAACGCGCTGCAGTAGGAATAGACTATGCCCCACAGTTGATCTTGCGCACGACAGTAGTCGAATCGAATGTGCGCGTAGAGATCGAGGACAACGGTCCTGGTATTCCCGAAACCACTCAGCGCCGGCTGTTCGAGCCATTTTTCACCACCAAAGAGGTAGGAGAAGGCACCGGTCTGGGATTATGGCTGTGCTGGTCCATCATTCATGAGCGGCACAACGGACGCATCTGGGCTGAACCGCGGCAGCCGTATGGAACCCGCTTTGCGTTCGAGTTGCCGATTGCGGATTAATAACGAGACAAGATGTCCAACACAAATCAGACTCTCCCACGCCCAGCCCGCCTGACCATCGGGATGCTCTTCGAGAACATGCCCAATGAGCAGCAGGAGTATCTGTCCCAAGTTTTAGCTGGCGTCACATCGGTGGCGCAAGAGCAGGATGTCAACCTGCTGTGCTTTGCCGGCGGACACCTGTATCACACCTTCTACAACCAATTCGACACGCAGCGCAATATTCTCTACGCGCTGATCACGCCGGACATTGTTGACGGCCTGATTATCCTGGGTACCATCATCACTTATGTGCCTATACCCGAAGCCATTGCGTTCTACCAACGTTACAGTCGATTGCCCCTCGTCCACATCGGACTGCCCATAGAGGGTTTTACCACAGTGGTGGCAACCGAAACAGCCGGCCTCTACGAAACTGTAGCGCATCTCATCCGGGATCATCACTATCGCCGGATTGCCTTCATCAACAGCCCCGAAAATCGTCCCACGGCCAGACCGCGCTACCAGGCTTACGCGCAGGCACTGAAGGATCATGGGATTGCGGTTGATCCCACGCTCGTCGTCCCCGGAGATTGGACCGTCCGCGCGGGTAGGGAAGCCGTCGAAGTCTTGTTCGATCAACGCCAGGTGGACGTACAAGCCATCGTCGCCTCCAACGACAATATGGCGCTGGGTGCACTGGAAGCACTGCAAGCGCGCGGCATCCACGTACCTTACGATGTGGCCCTGACCGGTTTCGACGATACCCGTATGGGCCAACTGGCGACGCCGTCTTTGACGACAGTGCACCAATCGATGTTTGAATTGGGGGCGCAGGGACTGACAGTGTTGCTGGCGAAAATGGCCGGCGAGGAGGTCCCGCTCGAGGTGCTCCTCCCCACCAAGTTGATCATTCGCCAATCGTGCGGCTGTCTCGAGCCGCTGGTCGCCCGGGTGGTAACCGGGACGCCTCTGGAAACAAGTCCAGCAGTGGAGCACGCGTTAAGCGCCGAATCCGAGCACAGCCGCGCTGAGGTCGCGCCTCTCCTCGGCGCAACGGCGGAGGCGGACGGCTGGATTCAAGACTTGCTCGCCGCTCTCAAGTCAGACGTCGAGGATGAATCCAGCAACGTCTTCATTGCGACTCTGGATAAAATCCTGCGACAGGTTCTCCAAAACGGCGGCGACCTTTTGCAATGGCAAGACGTTATCTCGATCCTGCGCCGTCGACTGTACCCCGACTCCGGTGACACCACACGGTGGGTGCGGGCCGAAAATCTCTGGCATCAAGCGCGTGTGTTCATCGGAGAAGCAATGCGTAAGGCACTGGCACAGCGCCAGTTGCAGGTAGATCAACAAAACATCTCGGTACGGATATTCGGTCAGGTGTTGATGACCACCTTTGAATTCGACACACTTTTGCACATCATCGCCGAGCGTATGCCGGAATTGGGCATCCCGACCTGCTACATCGCCTTGTACGAAGACCCGCAACCCTATGAATACCCGCGGCCGGCGCCGGAATGGTCACGTTTGGTGCTGGCTTATCATCGGGCACCGCTTCCTCCTCATCAGGCTGAAGTGGATACCGTCGAGCGGCGTTTTCGCTCACAGCAGTTGTTACCGCCTGAGCTGTGGCCACGCGACAGACGTTATACGTTGATCGTCGAACCACTCTATTTCCAAAATGATCAACTCGGTTTTGCGGTCATGGAAAAGGGGGAGGCAGAAGGGCCGATTTACGAGATCGTGCGCGAGCAGGTCAGCAGCGCGCTCAAAACTGTGCTCCTCTTCCACGAACAGAAACGGGCCGAAGTCGAATTGGTGCAGGCGTATGCTGATGTCGAGCAGCAAGTTCAGGAACGTACCCGCGAGCTGGAGCAAGAAATCTGCGAGCGCAAACAGGCCCAGGCCATGCAGCAAACCCTCATCGCCGAACTCGAAGCCAAAAACGCCGAACTGGAACACTTCACTTACACGGTCTCCCACGACCTGAAAAGTCCACTGATCACCATCGGCGGTTTTACCGGCTTCTTAGAACAGGATATACGGGAAGGCAACCTGGAACGCGCCAGAGAAGACATGGCCCACATCAACGCCGCTGTCGCCAGGATGCAACGCTTGTTAGGCGAGTTGTTAGAACTGTCGCGTATCGGGCGTATCGTGAACCCACCGGAGGAAGTCGCTTTGGCGGACATCGTCCGTGAGGCTATTGAGATTGTGCACGGGTGCATCGAGGCGTGCAGGGTTGTGGTGGAGGTAGCCCCCGACCTGCCCACCGTCTACGGCGACCGGGTACGGTTGGTGCAAGTGGTGCAAAATCTGCTGGACAACGCCTGCAAATTTATGGGGGAGCAGCCACGACCGCGCGTCGAGATTGGGGTGCGCGGCGCAGACACCGACGGCAAACCGATCCTGTTTGTGCGAGACAACGGCATTGGCATTGATCCTCAGTATCACGACAAGATTTTTGGCCTGTTCAATAAACTCGATCCCCAGAGCGAGGGAACCGGCATTGGTCTGGCCTTGGTCAAGCGGATTGTCGAGATCCATGGCGGAAGAATCTGGGTCGCGTCGGAATTAGGCAAGGGCGCTACATTCTGCTTCACACTCTGAAATACTGGAAATGGGAAAAAAGATAGTGGTGCAAAACGTTAACAACCATCCACATCCCGCTGCAACTCCAAGCAGGACAGGAAAACCGCGTTTCACGATCGGCTATGTGACCCCCGGCATTCAAGACCCGGTAGGGAACCAGTTATGGCAGGGCGTCGTGGATGCCGCGCAGCAGTATGACCTGAATCTGATTTGCGTTACGGGTGGGCGTCTGCACGATGATTCAGACTTTTTAGCCCAGGGTAATATCCTGTATGAACTACTTGGCGCCGAGCACGTGGACGGCGTTATACTTTGGGCTTTGTCGCTGTATGAGCTTAGTGATCAGGCCGAGGTGGCCGATTTTCACCGGCGGTATGAACCCGTGCCCATCGTGACCATTGCCCACCCCATCGACGACTATCCGATGGTGGGCGTGGACAATACGCCAGGCATCCGTGAACTGATGGAACATCTGGTTTCCGACCATCGCTACCGCAGGATTGCCTTCATGCGCGGGCCAGAGACCCACCCGTATGCCGAGGAGCGCTATCGGGTGTATTGCGAGGTATTGTCCGCGCACCAGATCCCTGTGGACCCGCTCCTGGTCTCACAACCTGGCAAATGGTCAAACGACACAGCCCGTCAAGCCTTCCACCTCTTGTTCGATGAGCGACATCTGCGTCCTGGCATAGACGTGGAGGTGATTGTGGCCGTGAATGAAAACTTTGCCCTCGTCGCCATCCAGACGCTACGCGAGCGGGGGGTGCGCATCCCTCATGACGTCGCGGTGGTCGGTATTCATAGCGCCCCACAAGGGCGCTATGCTACACCGCCGTTGACTACAGTAACCATCCCCACCTACGAACGCGGATACACCGCAGTGGAAGTGTTGTTAAAACGCATGCAAGGCCAGCCTGTACCGACCAGGGTGACGCTCCCCGCGAAAATGATCGTCCGGCAATCTTGCGGCTGCCTCGATCCCTTGGTCAGTCGCGCGAAAGCGAGCCTCTCGTCGCCTCGTTCCAGGCAGCCAATCAAGGAGACGTCCGCGGATCGACACAGCGTGGTCATCGATACATTGACCAAGATCGGCCTCGATCGCGCCCTGGCTGAACAGACGCTCGCAGCCTTCTCCTCGGATGTCCATGCGGAGACCGCAGAAGCCTTCTTGTCGGTCCTGGGCGATGGTTTGAGTCGGACCGTTGGCGCCGAAAACCTGATGGCTATGTGGCAGGATGTCGTCTCTGTGCTGCGCCAGGATGCGCTCTCCTGGCTCAAGGGAAAAGCGTTCAGGGATCGGCTGGAAGATCTGGTCAACCAGGCGCGGGTGCTGATTGGAGACGCGACACGTTTGGCCGAGGGGCGTCAGCGGATTCAGGTGGAACAGCAAACCACGACTTTGCACAATCTGTCACGGGCTTTGGCCACGACATTCGATATTTCCGGCCTGATGGATGTATTGGCCGCGCACCTGCCCCGTGTGGGGATTTCGACCTGCTATCTGGCAACTTACGAATCGCCGCCCCCTTACCGCTATCCCCAACCTGCGCCAGAATGGTCGCGGCTGCTTCTGGCCTATGTCGATGGCATTCGCGCGCCGCTGGAAGCCGGCGGAAAACGCTACCCAACCCGGCAAATCGTACCCGAAGGCCTGCTAACATCCGAACGACGCTATGCGTTGGTGGTTGAACCCTTGCATTTTCAGAAAGAACAGATCGGCTTTATTCTGCTGCACGCGGGTCTACGCGACGGCGCACTTTACCAGGTGTTGAGCAATGAAATCAGCAGCGCCATACAAGGGGCGCTGTTGGTGCGGCGAATCCAGGAGCGTTCGGCCGAGCTGACCCGGCAGAAATACATCCTGGATACATTCATGGAAAATATCCCCGATTATATCTATTTCAAAGACCTTGAGAGCCGTTTCACCCGTACCAATAGGGCGCATGCACTCAAATTTGGGTCGAGCGATCCAAGTGAAGAGATCGGCAAAAGTGATTTTGACTTTTTTATAGAAGAACAGGCGCGAGTCAGGTACGAGCAAGAACAAGAGATCATTCGCACCGGCCAACCCCTCCTGAACCTGGAAGAACACGATGGTCACGGACAATGGACACTCACAACCAAGATGCCACTACGTAACGAGAAAGGGAATATGATTGGTACCTTTGGCATCTCGCGCGATATCACCCAACTCAAACAGACGCAGATGGCATTGGAGAGGGCGTATGCCGACATAGAACAACGGGTGGACGAACGGACCGCCGAGTTACAGCGCGAAATTGCCGAGCGCAAACGAACGGAGCAAGCACTGCGCGAGAGTGAAGCGCGCTACCGCGCTTTGGTCGAAAGTCAGTTCGAGCTGATCAGTCGATACCTGCCCGACACGAAGCTGACGTTTGTCAACGACGCCTACTGCCAGTTTTTCGGCAAGACGCACGAGGAATTGATCGGGCAAAGTTATCTGTTTATGATCGCCCCTGAGTACCGCGAACTGGTGCGGCAGGAGACTGAAGACCTGTCGAAGCGTCCCAGGCTATTGACGGGTGAATATTTGAATTACAGATGGGACGGCGAGGAACGGTGGATCCAATGGATCGTCCGCTGCATTACCGACGATA
>JAKJAB010000077.1:12528-12774 GCA_022707725.1 Chloroflexota bacterium
CCGAACTGGAAGCCCAGAACGCCGAACTCGAACGCTTTTTGTATACTGTCTCGCACGACCTGCGCAGCCCGCTGATCACTATGGGCGGATTTGTCGGTTTTTTACAACAGGACGCGCTGACAGGCAATATAGAACGGCTTCAGGTCGACGCAGGTTATATCAACGATGCCCTTACCAAGATGCGGCAACTCCTCGATGAGCTGCTGGAACTCTCACGCATTGGCCGAGTCGCCAATTCACCGGAAG
>JAKJAB010000078.1 GCA_022707725.1 Chloroflexota bacterium
TGTCGGCATCCGCCCCTAGCACTTGCGCCAGCACGCGCCGCCAACGAGGTGAAGCGGGCGACTTCAACAGGGCGCGCGCTACATAGCCAACATCCAACAGATGAAAGAATGCTGGATGAAATTGTTCCGGCCTTTTGCCAGTTTTCCCCCAACACTGTAACAGGTATGTCATTTTTGGGTCTTGAGTGGTAGCTTGAATTCCATACACCTTCTCCATCCGCCGCACCTCCTTCACCACCGCCTCCCGCACCCCCTCCGGTTCCAAAACCTCCACATCTCCACCCCATCCACGAATCCAGGGCAACATCTCGCGCGGTTCGGCAATCTGCGCCTCCCACAGCAGGTAGCCGTCCGGCTGCGGCGTCGTCACGGCGCTGCGATGCCAGCGCGTTTCCTGTACGCGCGCCGCCACATTCGGGTGAAAACGCAAGCGCACCGTTACTGGCGTCTGCTCGGTGTACCAGATGCCCCAGGCGTCGGCGAGTAGTGCGCGCGCGTCGAACTCTGCCGGAATGGTGTAGGAATCTTCTAACAACTTGACGGCGCGGATGCGCTCTACTTTGAACGTGCGCAACCCGCCTGGCGGCTCGCGCCAGCCAATCGTGTGCGTGGATTGGCCCACAGCGTAGGGTTCTACGAAATAGGGCGCGAAGGTGTATTCGGTGATGCTTTGGTCAGGCAACTGGTGCTTAAGATGCACTTTGCGGCCCAACGACCAGGCACGAGTCAACGTTTCCAGCGCATCCAGATACACCGGGTCGTGATAGCGCGCCGCGTCGTCCATCACGTCTGCCGAATCCTTGAGATGCGCCGAGATGAGCGGGGCCAATTTCTCCAAAGCGATCCCCAACTTGCGCAGCGCCGCCGCCGCGTGGGGATTCTGCTTATCCGTACTCGTCGCCATCAACCGCGCCGCCAGGTGTAGGGACAGTGCTTCGTGAAGTGTAAAACGGACATTGACCAGGTAGCCGTCGCGGTCAATTTTCCAACGATCTTCATCCGAGTCATCGATATAGATGTGTTTGGGCAGGCTATCCAGATAACGTCCCACGGTACCGCGATGCACACCGAGTTTGCGGCCTAGTTCTGCAGCTGTTAGCCCGGCAGGATGTGCTAGTAATAGGGCTTCAATTTTCAACAAACGGTCGGCTTTAGTGTCGGCGTGACCCATTTTGCTCCTTTCCTACAACAGTGGTTCTCTTTGTTATAGAATAACATAGATATTCGTCAAATCCCGCAACAACTGCGCACGAATTTCTACTTTTCCCGCTTGAACGGCCATAATCCGCCGCGCTTATCCTCGCTGTAAAGGAATCCGGCCTCTTCCAGGCTCGGCAAGCGGCGCGTGACGGTCGAACGGGCCACTCCTAATTGCTGAGCAATTTCTACCGGGCGAATTCCCGGCTGTTGGCGAATCAGGCGATCCATCTCCACAAATGCTGTTTGGTTTTTGCTCCAGAAAGGCATTTCACACCTCCATCGTGAAAGTATGCTTTCAGGATAGAGGATGCGTGTTGCGAGTAACGCAACAGCCTGGCATTATGGTGAGTTATGCTGCAGCGTAAAAATAGAGCGGCGTGTCCTATCTGGACGCGCCGCTCTCTTGTGGGGAAATCTTATCCGTTCACCTTACACCGTCGAAAGATCCCACTCTTCGTAGATCTTGGGGACGTCATTGATCAAGCGTTTGGTGTAAGGTTCTTTCGGGTTCAGAATTACCTCATCAGCGGTGCCATATTCGACGAATTTTCCCTTCTCCATAATGTAGACGCTGTCCGAAACGTAATACGCCAGGCCGATGTCGTGGGTGATGAAGATGATCGTCATCCCGATCTCGTCGCGCAGCCCCATCAGCATATCCAGGATGGTCGCGCGGGAACAGGCATCGATCATCGAGGTCGGTTCGTCGGCTATCAGGATCTTGGGCATCAGCAGGAAAATGCGGGCAATCATGAGGCGCTGCATCTGTCCGCCGGAAAGCTCGAAGGGGTATTTGTTGGTCAATTCTTCGAACTTCAGGTTGACGAAGCTGCACGCCTCGGTCATCATCTCGACTTTTTTAGCCCGTGGGAATCCGTGACCGCCGCGCATGTTGATGCAATCCAACAGCACGGCATCGATCTTGTTGAAGATGTTGTAAGAAGAAAATGGGTCTTGAAAGATCGCCTGGATGTTTTTCCAATACTCTAGCTTTTTCCGCTGTGTGCTGATATCGCGCCTCTGTCCCTGAAAGTAAATCTCACCCTCCGTTGTGCTGGTCAATCCCAAAAGCATTTTCGCCAACGTGGTCTTGCCGCTGCCCGATTCGCCTACAATCGAAATGACTTCGCCTTCGTAAAAATTGAAATCCACATGGTCAACAGCCACAGTTCTGGTACGGCCAAAACCATAGATCTTGGTCAGTCCGGATCCGCTCAGGCATACTTTTCTTTCAGCCATTTCGATAGGCCTCCCTCAGTTCTTTTTCCGAAAAGATACAGCGGTAAACGCGGCCCCCTTCGGTACTACGCAGCCCCACCGCATTCACGATACATTCTGGCTGGACGTATTTGCAGCGCTCGGCGAACCGGCAGCCCGACGGCGGATTTTTCAGGTTCGGCGGCACGCCGGGAATGGCGGTCAGTTTGACCTCCCGCAGTCCTTCTTCGGGCACGATGATGGATCCCATGAGGCCCTTGGAATAGGGATGGAGCGGATCGAACACCGCTTCGCGGGCAGCGCCTTTCTCCACAATTTGCCCGGCGTACATAACCATAATGTCATCCGTCACATTGTAAAGCAGCGGAAGTTCATGGGTGATGAAGATCAACGAACCCACCAGGCCATCGTGCAACAACTGCCTGATCATCTTGATGACCATCTTCTGTGACGTGACGTCGAGTGCAGAGGATGGCTCATCCGCAATCAGCACTTTGGGGGACAGTAACACCGATACCGCAATCACCGTCCGTTGTTTCATTCCGCCAGAAAGCTCGACGGGGTATTTTTCCAGGACTTGTGGTGGAAGCCCCACGGTCTCGAACAGTTTGCAGGCCCGCTCATAAATGGCTTTCTTGTCGGCAGAAGGATCATGGGCGCGAATCACGTCTTCAACGAAGTGAATGATCTTCTGGGTAGGGTTGAGCGCGTTCATCGCCGCCTGGGGAATATAGGCGATCTCCTTGCCCAAGATTGCCTTACGAACGTCATCCGGATTCATTCCCGAAATATTGTGTCCATCGACGATGATCTCGCCACTCATATAGTGCAGGGGGGCGAAGTAATAGCCCATCAGGCTGAGGGCGAGCGTGGACTTGCCGCAGCCGGATTCGCCGGCAATGCCCAAGGACTTGCCTTCCTCGACCTTCAGAGAAACATGGTCAACTGCATAAACACTTTCCCCAAAGCGAGTGATATAGCGTGTGGTTAGTTCCCTGACCTCTAGCAGTACTTTTCCCATATCATTCACCTAGTCCCTCAGCGCCGGGTTGAATACCTGATCAAGGCCGGTATTCATCAAGTTCATCGAGAAGGTAATCAACGCGATGGTCACGAGCACGGGGATGTACGCCCACCATTTCCCCAGGGTATGGGCATAGTAAATCATGGCCCAGTTCATCATCAGCCCCAATGTCGGCACCTCGGTGGTTCTTGGCCCCAACCCCAGAATGGACAACCCGGCCTCCGCCAGGATGGCGGAGGAAATTTGCAGAATCATGGCCATCACGACGTAGGAAGCGATGTACGGCAGAATGTCGTTGAGGATGATGTGCACGATGGAGTGCCCGGACAGTTTCGACAGGTTGACATGGTCGCGGTTGCGTAGCGAAATCACTTGCGCGCGCACGGCTCTGGTCGTCCAATACCAGGAGGTTAGCCCAATCACGATCGCGATGGTGGTAGCGCCGCGTCGTTCTTGTCCGATGCTGAATGAAATCAAGATCAACAACACCAGGCCGGGGATGACGGTAAAGAGGTTGGTGAAGAACATAATGATGTCATCCACTATGCCGCCGATATAACCGGCCAGCAATCCTAGCGTCAGACCGATCGAGGTGGCGATGATACCGGCGACAAAACCGATCTGCAATGAGACACGGGCGGCTGCAATTAGCTCTGTCAGCACATCCCGCCCAAAGTTATCAGTACCCAGCGGCAGAAGGCGCACATTCGCCACCTTGTTGGCATTGACGAAGTCCGATTGCGCGACAACGCTTTTCTCCTCAAGCGCCCCCGTGGTTGGATTTTTTACAGCAATGATGGCTGCCTCTGTGGCTAGAAGTCCCTCAAGCGAGGCATTGAGCCGGATATAGTAATTGCGCCTGGCATTGGTCATTCCCGCGATCTGCGTCTTGGGGTCGAAATGGGTTTCCCATAGCTCCAGAAGCAGCGCGGTATCCTCTATGTCAATTTCATCCTCAGGGATCCCGACGGCTACCAGCCATTCTTTCATCGCCAGGCGATCATCGCTGTTCAACCTGCTGGCAATGCGCTTGGCCGCAGCGCCTTCCAGATTCAAGGTGTATTTTGGGGCAATTATGCTGTCATAGACATTGACATAGATGCCAGGTTCGAAAAAAGTACCTTGAGCGATGATGGCAAGGGGAGGATCGGGAATGACCAAGGGATAAATGATGACGATCAGTAGAATTGCCACCAGAATGGAAAAGCCGAAAATAAACTTACCAGAGCGGAAGACTTGTTGAAGGGTATGTTTCATGGCGTCATCCTTTCTTAATCGGCCTGCACCGCTTTGATGCGTGGGTCGATGAAACCGTAAAGGATCTCAATGGTGAAGTTGGCGATCAACACCATGATCGTGATCATCAAAGTAGACGCTGAGATCAGCGGATAATCCTGTCCCATGACACCGTTCAAGAGGGTGTACCCAATTCCCGGATAGCTGAAAACGATCTCCGCTACCAGCGCGCCGCCGGCCATAGTGCCGAGTGCCATCGCCAGACCGGTAATCTGCGGAAGCATAGCATTTCTGAACACGTAACCGATGATCTTCCGATCTTTGATGCCCATAAAACGGGCGTACTTTACGTAATCCGCGTTCAGCTCATAGATGGCCATGGAGCGCATCCCAATCGCCTGCCCGCCGATAGACACCAGAACGATAGACCAGAACGGCAGTTGGTAATGGGTAATCACGGACCAAATAAATCGCCAATCAAATCTAGGAATCAGATCAAACCCATAACCGCCTGAGGTGGGGAACCATTCCAATGTGACGCCAAAGATGACCATAAGAATAACAGCCATACCAAATGCCGGGAAATTGCTCGCAAAAATGCTGATGGGCATAAGGACTTTATCAAATCCCTTCTTGAGGTAGGCCGCCAGCGCGCCCAGTGTGTTCCCGATCAGCCAGCCGGTGATAATCGCCGGAAACTGCAGCGCTATCGTCCAGCCGATGGAAGATTTGATCGCGTCGGCCACTGTGCGGGGATACATACTGATGGAGTAACCAAAATCACCCCGCAACACATTTCTCATATAGATGAAAAACTGTTCGACCATGGGTTTATTGGTGCCGAACAATTCCGTGTACTGCTGGTAAATTGCCCGTACCCCGGTCGCATCGCTCATCCCTTGGGCCATTCTTGCGACGATGGCTGCCACAGGGTCTCCGGGCATCAGGCGGGGCAAGATAAAATTCAGGATGAAGGCGAAAACTAACGTGACGAGGAACCAACCCAATTTGTTGAAGAAATACTTCCGATATCCTTTCAACACAACACCTCCTGAGACCCATTTAGGAAACAGCCATGTTCCAGATTAGCGGAACATGGCTGTTTTTGACGCATTACGGTTTACGGATTAACGAGGGTGATGTTGTAGAGACACGCGATACCCCAACCGTCTGTGCAGTCCAGCGGCGGGACGGGCGGCTTGCTGCCATCATCCTGGTGCGGGAAGTTGGTCCACACCGTCTCGTTTACAGCATGGAACGATTGCGGGCGATACATGAGCGTGAAGGAGGGAATATCGGTCAGGTAAATCTTGACCAATTCCGTGTACATTTCCTTCAGTTTGGCAGCGTCGGTTTCGCCAGGGATCGCCTTGATCAGTTCGTCCGCACGCGGGTTGACGTACTGACCCCAGTTACCGCTCCAGTTGCTCGCCATCCCCACCCACTCAGAGCTCATCATGTTGCGGATACGACCCCACGGCATGGTGGGGCCAGCGCCGGCGCTCCACATCATGAAGATGTCGTAGCCTTCGGGCAGCGGGGCGTCGGACTTGGTGACGACGGTCTGATACACGGACCATTCGGGGTAGTTGGTGGTGATGTCGATGCCGATCTTCTTGCCGGCGGCAGCCACCACTTCGATGGCGGCCTGCCAGTCGGACCACCCGTTGGGGCAGGTGGCGATGTAGCTGAGCTTCTTGCCGTTGTACTCGCGCCAACCATCGCCGTCGGTATCCTTGATCCCGGCCGCGTCCAGCAGAGCCTTGGCGCCTTCGATGTCATTGCCGGCCCACTGCAGGTCTTTCACTGCATCGTGATTGTACATCGCTTGCTCGCCGGGGGTTGGGTTCATGAGGGAGCGCGGCACCTGATCGAAGGTGGCCGATTGGTTGGTCATCGCATTGGCAATGATGGTGGGGTAGTCAACCGCAATGGCGATGGCCTTGCGCACCGCGATCTGGTCCAAACCGTAGGACTTCAGGTTGTAGAAAGCGGTAGGGAGGCTGGCCCCAATGCCGTAGGGCGGTTCTGGCAGGTAGGTGGAGATGGGCAGACCATAGCTTTCCCACAGCAGTTGAATGTTGGAGTTGAACTGCTGGCTGACGTCCACTTCACCCTTGGCCAACGCCACCGAACCGGCGGCGTTATCCTTGAAGATGACGTGCGCCAGGTATTTCGGCACGGGCAGCTTGCCCCACATGCTCTTATCCTGCCCCCAGTAGTTGTCGTCGCGGATGAAGACAACCTTGGTGTCGTCGGCGAAGAACTTGTGGTAAGGCCCAGAGTACACAACATCCTCAGCCGGATCCGCCTTGAGTTTGGTTTCATCGCCGCCAGTGCGCTCTTCCAATTTCTGCGTCCAGGCTTTCTGGATAACAATGTTGCTGCTCACAAAAGCAGAAACGAGCAGCGGATTGATGGTTTTGCCGTTCTCATCCAACTTGGCCTTGATCACAACGGTCTTGTCATCAACGGCGACGATATCATCAATGTACTCCTTGTTGCCGGCGCCAACGCCGGTGTTGTACTTCAGGTGAGTGTCCCACGTATACGCGAAATCCTCCGCGGTTACGGGGGTCCCATCGCTCCACTTGGCGGCGGCCTTGAACTTGAAGGTGATCTCGGTCATATCGGCGTTCCACGACCAGGGGCCGTCCGCCAGCAGTGGATACTGTTGACCGTCGAGCATGTTGTACAGGTACGGGGTTTCAAACATGGTGGCGCGGTGGCTATCGCCGCCTGTGCCCATCATCGCGTTGTTGTTGCTGGAGGAGTACGGATTCCAACCAACAACCGCTCCCCACTGTTGACCATTGAAGTACAGGGTTTCGTTGCGGGGCAGAGCGCCTTCTTCTGCCTCAGGGGTCACCATAACCTCGACGGTCTTCTCGACGACTTTCTCGACGGTCTTCACGACCTCTACTTCTACTTCCTTGACTGTCTCGACAGTCTCTTTGACCACAACGGTCTCGACGATTCTTTCGGGGGTCGGGGTTGCGCAGGCGGTCATCATCATACTCAACACCACGATCGCCCCAAGCATCGCCATCAACTTCTTGCGTAACATGTGTCTCCTCCTTCTTAGAAATTGATATTTGGGTTTACTGTTAACGAGTGTTTATACCAGAACGTCTTTTTTATTCGATTTATGCATCACCTCCTTTTATCTAAACAAACAGAGAAACTTAAAACTTGCATCGCAGCGAGGTGCCCTAATTGCCTATACCTTTGGGTGTTCTGTATGGGCAGCGCTTCATTGGAAGCGCTTCCAAAGACATACCCATACTATACCGCCATAATAAAAGTTTGTCAAGAAGCTAATGCTGGAAAGTACGCACAGAATCTCTTTCCAGCAGACGGGGCGATAGCACCGCCCGTACTAACCCTGACTCCGGGTATTGAACCCGATTGATCAGCAACTGGACTGCCACGCGCCCCATCTCTGCCTTGTCCACTTGCATCGTGGTCAAGGCAGGCGAAACCCGGCTAGCCAAATCGATGTCATCGTATCCCACGATGGAGATGTCATCGGGGATTTGACGTCCCAGAGAACGCAACGTCTCCATCACGGTAATGGCAGTCTCATCGTTTGCGGCAAAGATCGCTGTGATGTGTGGATTGGCTTCTACAAGGGTTGTGGTAGCCTGGATGATTTCCTCGGTGTCGATGAGATGGCAATTGGCGCAATAGGATTCGGCAATCTGGGCATCGGTCAGAGCCTTTCGATACCCGATTTGTCGTTCGCGGATACTGGGATAGGAGGATTCTGGATGGCTGCCGACAAAGGCGATGTGCCGATGTCCCTGCTGGACCAAATATGTGACAGCCTGATAGGCTCCCTTCACGTTATCGGATACCACAGCGTCGTACACATCGTCGACAGCATAAGCATCCACTAAAATCATCGGGACGGAGTGACGGGCGACCACCTGCCGCAACGATTCGCTCAGAAAAGTCCCCAGGAGCAAAAATCCTTCTGTCGTGTTCTCTTCTAACAGAATCCGCGGCAGCTCCAGGGGGTAGCTATTGGCGTCTACGGTCATCGTCGCATAAAACAGATTGATATGCTGGCGCCGGCAAGCCACCTCGATCCCGGCGACGACATGGGAATAGAAACGATTTGCCTGGGGAATCAGGTGCGGTTCCTCTTTCAGGATCAGCCCTACATTCGTTATGGGCAAAGCGGGCAGGCCATTGGTGTTTTTGGGGAAGTATCCGAGGTCTTTCGCCACTTGCATGACCCGCTCGCGCGTCTCGGCACCGACGCCCGATCTTTCGCGGAGAACCAGCGAGACCGTAGCGAGCGACACACCACTCTTTTCTGCGATCTCGGTCATCGTGACTTTGTTGGGTGATGCCATTGCCCTCTTATTCTCACTCAAGGTCTTAACTAGAACTTTAATAAAAAATATCACGACTTTGGTGGTTTGTCAAGGAGCGCGGGTAACAAGATGCTGCGCCTGTCAAAGAACATTGGCCTCCGGTAACCGCACCGCCGGGTCGCCGATGATGGCGTAACCGCGCGCGTCGTTGTTGGCTGTCCACAGCCCCGCCAGCTCGAACGGATCGTAGACCCTCCCGAAGTCGATCTCCTCCAGCTCGTCACTCAGCATGACGGAGAGACTGGCGTAACGCTCGTTGAAGTACTCAATCGCCGAGCCGACGGGATGGCCCTTCAACAGGCGCTCGAGCGCGCTTTCGAAGACGACGGTCTGCGTGCCGGCCTTGCCCCAGTCGAAGGAGTAGCTCCAGGCCCGCTCTACGTGACCGACGACGGCGAGCGCGCCGCGCGGACGTCCCAGCATCTGGACCGGCAACTGCGCCAGGAAAGGGTAGGGGGCGATCTCGAGGCGCGCGGGCGATGCATCGTCCGGCCTGGCTTGTTTGACGAACTCGTCGTACTGGGGAGTGCCGCCGCCGTAGCAGGCGAAGAAGAAGGCGATCAACCCGTGCAGGTCAGACACTGCCGTCAGGTCGTCGCCCGCGAAGTAGAAGTCCTGAGGGATGGGCTGCGTCCACGCCTCGCCGGGCCAGTCCTGGCAGAGCAGCGCCCCCTGGTGTGGAAGCTGGCGCGGGCTGCCGTTGGCGAACTTCATCCCGTGGCTGGACGTGAAGAGAAAGGCCGGCGTCTCCGTCCCGCCCAACAGGGAGGCCAGCGTCGCCTTGTGCGCCTGATCCGGCGCATACGACTGCACCGCCCACTCGGGATGAGCGGCGCGCATCTTTTCGGCGAGCGGCTGGGTGAGCTGGGTGGCGCTGAGTTGCGTGGCGTCGTCGCCGGGGTTGGCCACGCTGAAGAAAGCGGCTTTCCGCCCCGGCTGCTGTGGCCCCGTTTCGGCGGCGACGACGTTGGCCGCGTAGGCCGCGTACTCGTTCAGCGTCTCGAAGTGGATGCGGCCGACGGCATAATCGACGTCGAGTTGCGATTGGAAGCGGTAGGGGATGTCCGCCGGGCTGCCGACGATCAGCAGGTAGTAGGGTACCTTGTCCGGGTCGGCGGCTCCGGGACCCATGCCGTGCCGCGCCAGGTACTTGTTCTTGGTATCAACGCCGACGCGAAAGCCCTTGCCCGCGCCCTGACACCATTCCGCAAAGCGCGCGCCCGCCTTCTGCTCGCGCCACCGGAGCAGCGGCTGGAGCGCCTCGCGGATCGCCTCCACCTCTTTCTGACGTTCCGACTCTGTGGCTGTATATTGCGGAAAGATCACGCCCCAGCCAGCCTCATCCAGCTTGTTGGGATTCACGCCCTCTTTGACGCCCAGGTGTTTGGCCGTTCCCCGTTGGTGGCGGAAGCGCAGTTCGTTGAGATTGTCCGGCGTCGCCTCGCCGCGCACAAACCTGACTAGGTCCTCGGCCGTCATCGGCGGCAGATCGTAGCTGCCGGTGTCGCCGTCGATGCCGTTGAAGTGGAGCAGGGTTTCGCTCATTGGAACAGAACCTCCCTTACTCCTCCGGTGGCTTGTTGTCGCCGGGCAGGGTGGGGCGTTCCTTGGTCGCTTTGGCGTGGCGATTCACCAGCTTCTCCAGTTGTTTGAGCGCATCGGCCGTCGCTTTGTCCAATTCGGCCTGCGCCGTGTCGCGCTGGGTGGCCCAGGCCAGGTGCGTCCAGTAGCTGTTGTAGATCACGCCCAGCCAGGTGATGTAGAGCAGGTTTTCCTCGATGCTCTGGGTGGAGCGGCTGATGAAGTAGGTGACGAACGCCGCGACGCCCACGCCCAGGAATATGGCCCCGCTCAGGGCGTTGCCCTGCGCGGCCAGCACGATCCCGGTGACCACCGTGGCCACGCCGACAGCGAACAGAAGCCAGTACATCACCACTGTGGAGTTGTGCGAGCGCATAAAGGCGCGCCGCACGTCGTCGAAAATGCGGCCGTTGTTTTTGTATCCCTCTTTGATGTGCTCCACATAGGCTTGGTACAGGTCCGGGTGTTGCGCCTTGAGCTTGATCAGCTCCTCGGATTCAGGAGCCGGGCTGAAGGCGTGCGCGAAGCGCGGATCATTCGAATCTGGTGTTGACATTGTTTCCTCCTTTGTTGGGTGCGCCATGTCGGCGCTGGATAAAGATTGGAGTGCTGCCCCCGATTTGTCCGGCTTGTCGCCGGGTTGATCTGCAGTCGCTGTGGACACCAGCACAGGGCGCGGCGTGGCCTCCGCGGTTTCGACCACCGGTAGCCGCACCGCCGGATCGCCGATGATCGTGTACCACTGCGCATCGTTGGCGGCCATCCACGTGTTGGCCAGTTGAGCGCCTTGGTTGAACTCGGGGAATTGGGCGTCTTCGAGCAGTTGCTTCAAGTCCGTGGCGAGTTCGGCGTAACGCTGGTTGAGATACTCGACAGCTGCCCCCACCGGGTAGCGATCCATCAGGCGTTTGAGGGTACTTTCGAAGACTTCGGTTTGCGGTGGGATCGTGCCGTCTTCCTTGGCCAACCACACGAATGAGCTGGGCCAGGCGCGCTCGACGTGCCCGATCACGGCCAAAGCGCCGCCTCCTGGCGCGCTCAACATCCGCTTCGGCAGGCCGGCAACGAAGGGGTGGGGCGTCAGTTCGATCGCGGGGCCGGGTTGTTGCCCAATCTGCATCCGGCGCAGGTTGGCGTAGGCGTCGCGTTGGGGCGTGCCGCCGCTGAAGCAGGCGAAGAAGAACGCGATGAGGCCCAGGAGGTTGGCATCCTGGCCCAGGTCTGTGCCGGCGAAGACGAAGTCCCGATGCTCGAAGGGGCCTTGTCCAGGCCAGTCCGCGCAGATCAACGCGCCCTGGTAGTCCTGCGATGACAGTCCCTTTTTGTTGTCAGTCCGGACTTGCAGGCCGTGGCTGGCAGCAAACAACAAGGCCGGTGTGTCCGAGCCGCCCAACCACTGCCGCAACGCCATCTTTTTGGCATCCAAGCCGAGGACGGTGTCGAACTGCCAGTCGGCGCTGCTCTGGCTCAGCGCCTGGTACAGTGGCTTGATCAGGTAGTCGAGGCTCTGGTTGGTCGCGGTGTCCGGGTTCTCGTGGGTGACGCCAAAGAATCCGGCCCGGCGCGGCAGCTTGACGGCGTTCGACTCCACCGCCACGACGCTTTCGGCATACGTCCTGTACTCCGCGAGCGTCTCGAAGTGCAGGCGACCGACCGCGTACTGCACGTCGAGCTGGCTCTGAAACTCATACGGGATTTTCTTTGGACTGCCGACGATCAGCAGGTAATAAGGGACTTTGTCCGGGTTGGCAGGGCCGGGGCCGGCGCCCTGACGGGCCAGGAAGCTGCTTTTCGTATCTTTCCCGATCCGGAAGTCGTACCGGTGGTAACGTTTGCCGGTCTGGTTCTCGCGCAGCTTGAGCAATGGCCGCAATGCCTTTTCCACCTCCGGGTCGGCGTCCTCGGCGAAGATGATGCCCCAGCCGGTTTGGTCCAGTTCCTTCATGTCCACGCCTTCTTTGACACCGTAATCCTTGGGCCTGCGGGCGCGGGCTTTCAGCTCGTTGAAGTTCTCCGGCTCTTTCTCCCCGCGGATCAGAGCGTCCAGTTCATCGACAGACAGCGGCGGGATGGCGTAGTCGCCGGTGTCGACGTCGATGCCGTTGGAATAGATCATGGTGTTCATGGGTGTTT
>JAKJAB010000079.1:0-12364 GCA_022707725.1 Chloroflexota bacterium
GCAGAACCGCACCGCCATCATCATCGCCCACCGTCTGGGAACCATCCACCGCGCCGACGAAGTATTGATCCTGGAGCAGGGACACATTCTGGAACACGGCGACCGCGCAGAACTGACTGCGGACCATAACTCGCACTTCTATCATCTGCTGCAAACCGGTTTGGAGGAAGTACTGGCGTGAAAGAATCATGAATCACGAATTACGAATCATGAATCACGATTCATGATTCATGATTCATGTAAAAAAAGAACTATGGGAAAAGAGAACAAAGTCTTCACTCTCCCCGCCTGGAAAGTCATCTTGCGGGCGATTCGCTTTCGTCCCTGGTATTGGGCTATGGATCTTGGCGCGGTCACATTAGTCCGCGCTTTCTGGCAGATCACGCCGGGCTTGATCCTGCGCGCCTTCTTCAACCTCTTGACCGGCGAGGCGGCAGCCGGTTTCGGGATATGGACGATTGTGGCGTTCCTTGCGGCGACGGAAGTGGGGCGCCAGATCGGACATTACGGCTTCGTCTATGCGGATGAGCCGCTCTTTGCGCACGTGGCGACCTGGCTGCGCACCAACCTACTCAAGCACATCCTGCAACGCCCCGGCGCTTCGGCTCTGCCCGATTCCTCCGGCGAAGCCGTCAGCCGCTTCCGAGACGACGTGTTTGAAATCTGCCTGTTTGTCATCTGGATCAATGACATCCTGATCGGCATGGTATTGATGCTGATCGCCCTCGGTGTGATGATGAGCATCAACCTTCCTATCACCCTGCTGGCGCTGACGCCGTTCCTCCTCGTCGGCTTCGTCTCCAGCCGGGCCACAGGGCGCATCGAGCAGTACCGCCGCGCCAGCCGGCAGGCGGCGGGCAAAGTCACCGGCTTCATCGGGGAAATTTTCGGCGCGGTACAGGCGGTCAAGGCGGCGACGGCGGAAAAGAACGTCAGTGCAGCCTTCGCCCGGCTCAGTGACGAGCGCCGCCGCCTGGCCTTGAAAGACCGGCTGTTCGACGCCCTGCTTGATTCGATCTACAACAACGCCGTCAGCCTGGGCACCGGCGTGATTCTCCTCCTGATCGGACAGCAGATGCGCGCGGGGCAGTTCACCGTTGGCGATTTCTCGCTGTTTGTGGCCTATCTCGAAAACATCAGCCTGATGATTACGTTTTACGGGATGCTGGTCTCACGCTACAAACAACTTGGCGTCTCGATAGAGAGAATGGGGCGGCTGATGGAAGGCGCGCCACCAGATGCCCTCACCGAGTTCGCGCCGGTCTACCTGGACGGTCGCCTGCCCGACGTTGTCTATCCCGCCCGCGCTGAGGCCGACCGATTGCGCAGTCTGGACGTGCAAGGCTTGACCTATCACTATCCCGATTCCACCAACGGCATTGCGGATGTGAATCTACACCTCGAACCCGGCACACTCACCGTCATCACCGGGCGTGTGGGATCGGGCAAGACGACGCTGCTGCGCGCCCTGCTTGGCCTGCTGCCCAAAGACGCCGGTGATATCCGCTGGAATGGCGCTGTGGTCGAGGAACCCGACGACTGGTTCACGCCGCCGCGCTGCGCTTACACTGCGCAAGTGCCACGCCTCTTCAGCGACACCTTGCGTGATAATGTGTTGATGGGATTGAGTCGAGACGAGGACGCTGTAATGCAGGCCGTCCGCCTGGCAGTGCTGGAGTACGACCTGGGCGAATTCGAGCAAGGATTGGACACGAAGGTCGGGCCGAAGGGCGTCAAGCTCTCCGGCGGGCAAATTCAACGCACGGCGGCGGCGCGGATGTTTGTGCGCGAGCCGGAGTTGCTGGTCTTCGACGACCTTTCCAGCGCGCTGGACGTGGAAACCGAGCGCACACTATGGGCGCGCATCTTCGAACACCGCGAAGGCGCCAATCCGCCAACCTGCCTGGCCGTCTCACACCGTAAAGTTGCCCTGCGCCAAGCCGATCACGTTATTGTGATGAAAGACGGGCGTATTGAGGCGCAGGGGAAACTCGACGGTTTACTGGAAACGTGCGAGGAAATGCAGCGATTGTGGCACGGGGATGCGCCGGAGAATCCGACAGCAGAAAAGAAGCCGGCTTAGAATCACTTGTATTCTGTCAATATCTCAACGTGACGCGCCGTAGCCGCTATCGTCACCGGTAATTTGTAGCCACCCCCGTGGGTAGCGAGTACCGGGCAACCGCTGCGCCCGGAAACGTCGAGTACGCAACGCGTCAAGGCTTGATAATCGGCGTCATCCCAACCGGTGATGCCGGCCCCGCAGTCATTCTTGTGTGAGTCGTATCCCGATAAGATGAGCGACCTCGCTTTCAGCCTGTGTTGACATACCCTAATGATATTGCGACACAACCGCAATGCAATACTAACGTTTATTTAACCTACAAGTATTATACTATAAGGGGGGTGCTTTTATCCGTATAGAATTGTGTTTATATGGCATAGTCAGGATAACGGACATGATTACGAATTGGCAATGGTCACCTGTGATGATCCCTCTGTTCGTGGGGATCGTCGCTTCTGTGATGTCTACCGCACTCAAAATCAAACGGGCTTCTGATGCCAATCGCTTCGGCATACTGCTCTCACTACTTGGTGTAGTATGGCTCTTGAGCTACATTTTGGAAATTGGCTGGGTGGATTTAGAAACAAAGCTCTTCGCGGCAATGGGACAATACTGTGCCCTGAGCCTTGTGCCGGTGTTATGGTCTGGATACACGCTTCAATACACTGGGCGGGGACATTGGATGACGCGCCGGAGATGGGTCGTCGTGGTGGCTATCGCTCTGGTCACGATTCTTTTGATCTTAACTCCTGGATATCACGGGTTGATTTGGCGTTCAGTCACGCTGGAAAATCGCGGTGGCGTTGCGGTGTTGGCGCCGCAGTTCGGGATTGGATTTTGGCTCTTGTTTGGTTATATTGGCGTGCTGTTTTGGGGGGGAGTCTGGCTCATCCTGCGGATGTTCTTGCAGCAGCCAGCCTTGTATCGCCGGCACATCCGGCTGATGCTGTTTGGGACGCTGGTGGTAGTGTCCCTAATCTCGCTCGATCTGTTGGGTTTGAATCCACTGCCAGAAATCTACCTTACCTCCTACGCATACAGTTTCGCAGCCGTCATCATGGTCTGGGGGATGTTGCGTGTGCGAGTGAGTGACATTGTCCCCATCGCGCATGCCTCGGTGATTACAGGCATGGCGGATGGGATCATTGTATTGGATGCTCGGGCGCACATTCTGGATCTGAATTCAGCTGCAACAAGCCTGCTCAACCTCAACAAAGCTGAGTGCGTGGGCCAACCGTTTACCGCGATCAAGACGCCGTGGGTGGAGGCGCTGGTGCAGCGCGCCATGCGTGAGAATGCCACTTGGTCGCAAGAAGTGACGCATGTCGTGGATGGCCGTCCACAGATTTTCGACGTGCGGGTATCGCAACTGCGTGATGTGCGTGGGACGTTGGTCAGCCACGTGATGGTCTGGCGTGACATCACCGCGCGCAAGCAGGCGGAGCTTGAAGTTCGGGAGCGGCATCGCCATTTGGAAGCTGTCTGGGGCGCGGTCCCCGATGCGATCGTGGTCCTGAATGCCAGGCAGTGTATTGTGGAATGGAACGCCAGCGCCGAGGGGCTATTTGGGTATTCCAGAAGAGAAGTGTTGGGTCAGAAATTGCTTACTTTGATCAACACGGCAGAGACACTGGCGGAGGCGGAGGGTTTTCTGCGCAGTATATGGGCGGGGGAACGGATTCAGTCCGTCGAGACGCTGCGGGCCCACAAGGACAGACATTTGATCAACGTCGTGTTTGCCGGAGCGCCGGTCATCGTTGATGAAAAGCTTGTGGGTGCTGTGATTGTTTATACGGACATCACACAGCGCAAGCGCATTGAGGAGGATATTCGTACCCTCAATGAGGAGCTGGAAGCGCGCGTGGCGGCACGGACGGCCGAACTGGCGGCGTTGAATCAGCAACTTGCCGATGAAGTTCAGAAACATGAGCAGGCAGAAGCCCTGTTGCTGCAACGCAATCGCGAGTTGCTGGCCTTGCAATCGGCTGCTGCGGCCACTTCATCCAGTCTGGATTTGTCCTTTTTGCTCGACACCGTGACTTGGGAGATGACGAATCTTATGCAATCCAGTGGTTGCATCATTTTCGAGCTGGATCAAGAGGGCAAACAGATCGTTGGTGTGGCAGATTATGAAGCGTCTCTGGGAAGTGGCGCAGCACACATCGAGCCGCAGCCGCTATCGGATTATCCACTGCGACAGGGGGTGGCGAATGAGCGCTACGCCGCTCAGGTCAGTTTCAGTACCGCCGACGCGGCTGAACAGGCGTTTATGACGCGCCGTGATACCAAATCCCAACTGCTACTACCTATGGTTTTTCAGGATCGCGTGGTAGGGCTGGTCATCGTTACCCAAAACGAGCGCGAGCGTGTTTTTTCAGATCGTGAAATATCGCTTGGACAGTTATTGGCGAATCAGGCTGCCATTGCGGTCGAAAATGCGCGGCTATACGAACGCGCACATCGAGAGATTGCCGAACGTGCGCAAGCCGAGGCTAAGATCAAGGCTTCCTTGAAAGAAAAGGAAATCCTGTTGCAGGAGATTCACCATCGCGTCAAGAATAACCTGCAGGTGATTTCCAGTTTGCTCAATCTGCAGTCGCAAGGTATCCAGGATGAAAAAACCCTTGAGGTATTCCAGGAGAGCCAGAATCGCATTCGCTCTATGGCGTTGATTCATGAAAAGCTGTATCGTTCATCAGACCTGGCGCGTGTCGATTTTGCTGAGTACATTCGCAATCTCGCATCTTTTTTGATTCGCTCATATCGCTCCAGGGCAGTGCAGTTGGATTTGCAGGCGGCCGATATTTATCTCCCCATCGATAACGCTGTGCCATGCGGCTTGATCGTCAATGAGTTGATTTCCAACGCCTTGAAACATGCTTTCGTCGATGGCCGTGAGGGAGAGATCTGCGTGATGATGCAACAACTTGCCGATCAGCAGGTTAGATTGGTCGTCCGCGATAATGGGGTAGGGCTGCCCAAAGATGTGGACTATATGAATACCGGGTCTTTGGGATTACAGCTAGTAACCATGTTGGTGCAACAGCTAGATGGAACGCTCGAGATCCGGAACAACACTGGGGCGGAGTTCGAGATCACGTTTGGCGTTGGCTGAATCTGAACCTCAAAGTGTAAAATTAGTAAGGATGTATCAATCGTTGAGGAGTGGCGATATGGAAAACCGGGCAACTATACTCGTCGTCGATGATCACGAGGTGATCCAGCTCTTTACCGAAAAGATTCTAACCGATGCGGGATATCGCGTGCTGGTTGCCAATAATGGATTTGAAGCACTGGGTTTACTGGCATCACACACCGTGAATTTGATCCTGGCGGACATCAACATGCCCCGCATGAACGGCTACCAACTTCACGATCAAGTTGTCAACGATCCACGTTGGGTTGCTATTCCCTTTATTTTTGTAACCGGACGAACGATGGATAGCGACATTCGTTATGGCAAGGAATTGGGCGCCGATGATTACATCACCAAGCCCTTCGACCCCGACGATTTAGTCGCTGCCGTGCGCGGGCGCCTACGACGCGCGGAGCAGTTGATGGCTTCTGCATATCGGTCGAAAGCGCAAGAAGCGCCTCATGCCTCAGTTCTGACGGTGGGGACACTGAAAATCAACCTGGATCGTCACAGCGTTGAGATCGCCGGTGAGCCAGTCGATTTGTCGGCCAGAGAGTTCACATTGTTGGCCACATTAGCGGAACATGAGGGCTGTGTGGTCTCCCCTGAGGAACTTGTACGGGTGACACACGAGCTATACACGGATTGCCAGGATGCCGGTTCGTTGTTGCGGCCAATGATCCGTTCGTTGCGGCGCAAACTTGGCTATTCAGCCGGTGAGATGGGATGCATCAACAACGTGCGCGGCGTCGGCTACCAACTGATCGCCTGCGATGGCTAACGGGTGACTGCGAAAAGGGGATGAGCATGCTTTACTGTACGCAATGTGGTCACGCAAATGATGATTCCGTGGAAAAGTGCGCGAAGTGTGGTGCAATCCTAAGGCAGCGATGTCCCAATTGCGGTGAATTAGTTCCCGCGGAGGGCCAGTTCTGTATCCTCTGTGGTGCACGTCTGACTGAGCCTGACGTTTTGCCAGCGGTGCCTGCGTCGGATACCCATATACGCTGTGTCTTGCGCTCGCTTATGCCGGATGCATTGGCGACCCGCGTCAGTCACGCCGTCGCCGGAACAGTGGGCGAACGCCGTGAGGTGGCAGTGCTGCACGTGGGCATGGAGAGCCTTTCAACACGCAAGCCTTCCGCCGATCACGGATTGCTCGTAGATAATGAAATCCTGTATCTACTCAGCGACGAAGTCACCCACGTGTTCGCAGACGCAATTTACCAGTATGAGGGGACGATCGACCAATTCACAGGTGATAGCCTGGTAGCGTTGTTCGGCATGCCATTGGCCCACGAGAACAACGCTGAGCGTGCTGTGCGTGCCGCATTGCATATTCTGTTGGCTTCGCAGCCCTTGCAGGACGATTTCAAGGCACACTATGGCGTCGATTTCCACATACATATTGGTATCCATACGGGTACGGTCGTTGTTGGTCAAGTTGACAACGACCTGCATATCAACTGTACCGTCGTAGGCGACACATTTGACCTGGCAGCGGCCCTGGCAGCGATTGCCGATGATGATACAATCCTCGTGAGCTTCGAAGTTTACCAACGCACACATCCGTTGATTGTCTATGAAGCGCAACCCCTCGTGACCCTTGATAAAACCACGCATGCTATCCGTGTCTTTCGCCCGTTATACGTACCGGCGGATCGGAACGCCGCGCGTGGTTTGTCTGGCATCCATATTCCCATGATCGGTCGTCGCGCACTCTTGGCGGCGCTCCATCAGGCGTTCGATGATGTCTGCACGACGCAGCGTGGCCGCATGGCTTTGGTCACGGGTGAGGGGGGGCTGGGCAAGAGCCGGCTGATGCGTGAGTTCCGTGAAACGGTCTCCCCCTCTGGTATACCGATCTACCAGGGCGATTGTATGACGTATGGACGCGCCAAACCGCTACACCTGTTTGCCAATTTGCTCCGCAATATCTTCTACCTGTCGGAATCCGATCCGCCAGACGTTCAGTTTGAAGCCTTGCGCGCATCATTGAATCGTTTGGGCATGAATACCCCCGATGTCCTTTCCTACGTGAGCAGTATTTTGGGCCTGGCGCGCGGTGATGATAGCACGCAACTCCAACCGGGCAGTATTGATGACGCGGTGCTTCAGAAGATGACGCACACGTTCTTGCAGCAAATCGTCGTTGCTACGGCGCAGCTGACGCCGGCTGTGTTGATCTTTGAGGATTTGCAATGGATCGATGCGGCCTCCAGGGATGTGCTGGTGCATCTGTTGCGAACCACCGATGATGTTCCTTTACTGTTGATTCTTGTTTCACGTGATGCCGAGCGCGACACCGTCATCCAACCACTGGTTGCCGCGGCCAATGAGCGCCACGACGCGCTGTTGGATCTGCAACTTCTGCCCTTGCCCGATGCGGACCTGGCGCAATTGGTTGACCAACTCGTGGTCGAATCCACGGATGCGGCGCAGGCGCTCAAACGCCGCATCGTTGAACGGGCGGACGGCAACCCATTGTACGCCGAGGAAATCGTCCGCATGTTGATCGACAATGGCGGGCTGGCGTTATCGGAAGGGTGCTGGTGTGTGACCGACAGTGCGCCGATGGTGGTCGAACAACTGCCAGGCACACTGAATGGGCTGGTGATGGCGCGGTTCGACCGCCTGCCTGAGTCTGCGCGTCACCTTCTGCAAAAAGCGGCCGTGTTGGGTCACACGTTCCCCGCGGATGTCCTGCAACACGTCACCGGTATAGGCGCCAACGCTGTGGACACAAATCTTGATCTGCTGACAACCCGGCAATTCCTGACTCCAGAAACGTCGGAAAGCGGTCACGTGTATACATTCCGCCATGCGTTGATTCAGAAAGCGGTCTATGCGACGTTGCTTAAACGCGACCGCCAACGATTACACCTGCAGGTCGCGCAAGCTGTAGAAGCCAATGACGCCTGGCTTTCAGGTGAACGCAGCGAAGCGCTGGCCTACCATTATGCGGAAAGCGCAAGCCCGGAGAGGGCTATCCCGTATCTGATCGCTGCGGCGGAAAATGCCGCGCACCGCTGCGACTACGAAACAGCCGTCGTCCATTACCAGCATGCCCTATCTCTGGTGACGCTCTCCGGCAACGAGAAGTCATACGACCTCTTGGCGATGCGGGTTGGGATGGGGCGAGCGCTCAAATATACCGGCAAATACGGCGAGGCCGGGCAGATGTTGGAGCAGGCGCTCCGTGATGCGCTCTATTTGCAGCTTAAAGCCAGTATCCCACAAATCATGCCACATTTGGTCACGGGATTGAATGAGTTGGCCGATATTCGTCACCGGGCAGGCGCTTCAGAGGAGGCTATCGAGTATCTGAAAGCCAGCTTGACGACCATCGACTCCCAGGGACGCCAGCACTACCTGCCGTTGTGGCGTACCGTTGTCGAGCGTATGGCTTGGGTACGGTTTCACCAGGGCAAATTGGATGAAGCATTCGAGTTGGCGAATGCGGCGGTTATGAGCGTCGATCTGGAACAAGCCGAAGATCCCATTACCCTGGCAAAGCTCTACAATACGTTGGGCGGTGTGTTGTGGCAGCAAGGGAATCTGCCGGAAGCAATCACCTATGTGGAACGTAGTCTGCGGCTTTACGAGCGTATCGATTATCAGTGGGGCATGGCAAGTGCTTACAGCAATCTGGGCGTGCTTCATTACACGCTGGGAAACTGGTCGAGCGCCGCGGACATTCTGGCGCGCACTGAAATGTTACAAAAGCGTGTGGGCGATCTTCAGCATCGCGCCATCACGTTGAACAATCTGGGGATATTGCGCCTGGCTATGGGGCAGCACGATACAGTTCAGCAGGACCTCGCGTCCAGCCTGGGTATCTTCGAACGGCTGGGCGATGCCTGGGGCACGGCGCAGGTTCACGTCGGTATGGCAAAGCTGGCGCTGACTCAATCACGGTTCGCGGATGCCATTGCGCATGCTGACGCTGGTTTGCGGATGATGGACACCGTTGGCGCTTATGGAGTGGAAGCGCGTTGGATTATCGCGCTTAGCCTTGCCGAGACAGATTCCCCACGCAGTTTAACCGAGGCCGAGGCGGCGTTGCACGTTGCACAAGAAGCGGGTCTCACCGAGCAAGAGGCCCACTGTCGCCGGGTGTTGGGTATGTTGCACGCACGGGCAGAAAACTACCTGGAAGCTGAAAGCTTACTTCGAGAATCGGTGGACATTTGCCTGCAATCGAATATTCCTTATGCGCGCGGTCTCGCGCTTGCAGAACTGGGCAAATTGTACGAGCACATCATGCGTAACCAGTATGCTGAACACGAAGCCTGGAGCATCAAAGCCTTGAGCGTGTATCGCGAAGCTGCGGAGCAATTCCGCCAGTTGGGCGCTGCCTTCGATTTGCAGCGTGTGCAGGCCGCCATCGATGCGCTGGAGTGTCAACCGGCTTCCCCTGTACCGGTGGTTGACCCTTCAGGGCAACCGCAGGTGGCTGCGGAAGTGCAGCCACAGGGTGCGTTGGATGGCGGACGCCGTACTGCCACAGTGTTGTGGTTCAAGCTGATCCCGGAGGGGGAGGCTGGCGAGGAAGCTTTTGAAACCATCGCCTTGTTGATGCCGGCCCTTGTCACCATTGTTCAAGAGTACCATGGTCAGCTCATCCAGCGTCGAGATGGGCTGACTGCGGTCTTTGGTGCGCCGACCGCATACGAAGATGACGCAGACCGCGCCGTTCAGACGGCATGGCACATGGTGCGCTACCTTGCTGAACAGACGCGCCCACTCAACGTCAAACTCAATTTCAATGCGGCTTTGAGTCAAGGCGAAGTGGTGGCGGGATTTGTGGGCCCTCATTCCCAGCCGACATTCGACGTCAGAGGGGAGCCGGTGCAAGAGGTGCGCCTGTTAAGCGACTACGTGCCTTCCGGCGAAGTGTGGGTCACTGAGAGTGTGCGCGCGCTGACCGAGCGTATTTCAGTCTACAGACCGGTTCCCTTCGATGGCGCGCATTCACTGGCGACTATGGCGGTTTGGACGCTGGATGGCTTCAATTCCTATACCACCATGCTGACCGGTAGACCGGAGGGCCTTCTAGGCTACGTCCCGCAGCCCTGGCTGCGCCTACTCTCCGGTGCGCTGATGGGAATGGGGATGAGTGTGATCCTCGTCCCGGCTTTCAATCAGATCATGTGGGCCGATGGTGAAGCTGCCGCGACGCTACATTCCTGGTCAGAGTTGGCGCTTCTGGTCGCCGTTGAGCTGGCGACAGCGGGCGTGATCAATTTGCTCGAACCGGCCTTGCTCTATCCCGTGGCGCTCTACAGCGTCGCGGGCGTGGTGGCGATGTTTGTTTGTCTTGGCGCGATGCTGTTCGTGATGGCGATAGGACGCAGCAACGTGCTCACCGGCTGGCGCGAAGCCTGGCTGCCGCTCGTGTGGGGCCTCGTCTTTGCCCTCCTCATCATCGGCGTGATGAATTTCCTAAGGTTGCAAATCACAGGAACGATCGAGGGGGTTCCTGGATTGTTGTGATGGATGCTCAGGCATCGGGTCTGTTCTGTCGTAATAGGAAAGTCAACATTCAACCAGCAGTTAATCAAAGGAGGCGAATTATGTACAAGAAATTATTTATTCCTGGTCCCACCCACGTCCGTGAAGAGATTTTGGCTGCGCAAACCGCGCCGATGATCGGCCATCGCTCTAAGGAATGCTCTGACTTGCTGGCTGCCGTCACCCCCAAGTTGCAAAAGCTCCTCTACACGCAGCAGCCGGTCTTTATATATGCCAGTTCCGGCACAGGTCTGATGGAGGGCACTATACGCCAGGCTGTGCTGAAGCGCGCACTGATCACGGCGTGCGGTGCGTTCTCCAAACGTTGGTTCGAAGTGGCGCAGGCGAATGGTGTGCCTGCTGACTGCCTGGAAGTCGAAGCGGGCCAGGGCTTTACACCGGAAATGATCGACGCGGCGTTGAGCAAAGGCGACTACGACGTGTTGACCATTACCTTCAGCGAGACGTCCACCGGTGTGATGAACCCGCTGCCGGAGATTGCCGCGTTGGTGCGCGAGAAGTATCCCGACATGCTGCTATTGGTGGATGCGGTTTCCGCGATGGCCGGCGTCAAGATCGAGTTCGACGCCTGGGGGGTGGACGTGGTCTTCGCCGGCACGCAGAAGTGCTTCGCGCTGCCGCCGGGTCTCACCATTGCTGCCGTCAGTGAGCGCGCACTCGCACGGGCGCGGCAGGTTCCTCACCGGGGCTACTATTTCGATTTCATCGACATGCTCAAGCACTACGAGCGCAATCAGACCCCTGCGACGCCGGCGATCAGCCTTATCTACGCTTTGGACAAACAAATGGATGACATCCTCGCTGAGGGGCTGGACAATCGCTGGGCGCGCCATATCGAGATGGCGGAGATCGTGCGCGCGTGGGTGCGCCGGCACTGGGCGCTGTTCCCAGACCCGCGCTTCCTCTCCAACACCGTCACCACGGTGCTGAACACGCGCGGCGTCAGCATCGGCGACCTCAACAAGGCGCTGGCCGAGCGTGGCGCGATGATCTCCAACGGTTACGGGACGCTGAAAGAGAAGACCTTCCGTGTTGCGCACATGGGAGATCTGACCGTGACCGACATCCGCTGGCTGCTCGCGCAGATCGACGACATTCTAGGGCTGGCATAGGCGGGACGCTATGGCAAAAGTGCTGATTTGCGATTCAGTGGATGCGCAGGCCGTCGACGCGATGCGGGCGGCTGGTATCGAAGTGGATGTGCGCGATACGATCACGCTGGACGAATTGGGCCAGGTCATCGGCGAGTACGACGGCATTGTGGTGCGCAGCCGGACGAAGGTGCGCGCGCCGCTGCTGGAAAACCCCGGCAAGCTCAAGCTGATCGTCCGAGGTGGGGTAGGCGTCGATAGCATCGACGTGGCGGTGGCTGAAAGCAAGGGCATCAAGGTCATCAACACGCCCAATGCCAGCTCGAACGCCGTAGCAGAACTGGCCCTGGGGATGATCCTGTCTCTGGCGCGCAGCCTTGCCTGGGCCGACGCGACGATGAAGGCCGGCAAATGGGAGAAAAAGAAGCTGGAAGGCGTTGAACTGGCCGGCAAGACACTCGGCATTATCGGCTATGGGCGCATCGGGCAGATGCTCGCCGAGAAGGCTCGCGCGCTGGGAATGACAGTCGTCGCCTA
>JAKJAB010000079.1:12457-12732 GCA_022707725.1 Chloroflexota bacterium
GTCGAACAGTTTGCGAAGATGAAGCGGGGCGCGTATGTGGTCAACGCGGCGCGCGGCGGCGTGGTGGACGAGGACGCGCTGTACGCGGCATTGGTCAGCGGGCATCTGGCCGGCGCGGCAGTGGACGTTTTCACTGAAGAGCCGCCGCAGAGCGAGTCGCTGCACAAACTCATCGCGTTGCCGCAGGTGATTGCCACCCCGCATATCGGCGCGGCGACCGTCGAGGCGCAGGAGCGCATCGGCAGCGAGATCGCCAAGCTGGTGCGCGAATACCT
>JAKJAB010000007.1:0-11188 GCA_022707725.1 Chloroflexota bacterium
CCAGAGGATCGAGATTATGTTAACGAGGAAATCCGCAAACATCTGGCGGGCGCAACGCCGTTCTACAGCAGCGAGCACCGTATACAGTGCAAAGGCGGCGCGTACAAATGGATTCTGGATCGTGGTCAGGTGGTCGAGTGGACCAAGGATGGCAAACCGCTGCGGGTCATTGGCACCCACAGCGATATCACCGAGCGCAAGCAAGCCGAAAACGAGCGTGAGGCCCTCATCGCCGAACTGGAAGCCAAGAATACTGAGTTGGAACGTTTCACCTACACCGTCTCCCACGATCTGAAAAGCCCGCTGATCACCATCGGCGGCTTTGTCGGCTTTTTGGAAAGAGACGCCTTGTTGGGCGATAACGAACGGGTCAAGGCCGACGCCGCCCACATCAATGATGCCCTGGCCAAAATGCAGGAACTGCTCGATGAGTTGCTGGAACTGTCGCGCATTGGACGGGTACTGAACCCTCCCGAAATGGTGTCCTTCGAAGCCATTGCCTGCGAAGCCATCGAGGCCGTGCGCGGACGCATCGACGCGCGCGCCATTCAGGTAGGGATCGCCCCAGATTTGCCGGAGGTCTACGGCGATCGGGCGCGCTTGGTCGAAGTGGTACAGAACCTGCTGGACAACGCCTGCAAGTTCACCAGCGAGCAATCCCACCCCCGAATCGAGATCGGAATACGGCAAACCGAAACCGGGCCGGTTTTTTATGTGCGCGACAACGGCATCGGCATCGACCCACAGTATCACGAGAAAGTCTTTGGGTTGTTCGACAAACTCGACCCTACCAGCGAAGGCACCGGCATCGGGTTGGCGCTGGTCAAACGCATCGTCGAGACGCACGGCGGCAGGATCTGGATCGAGTCGGCGGGCAAAGGCGGTGGCGCGACGTTCTATTTCACATTACCGGCAACAGCGCCGGACGTACAAGGAGCTACCGCATGATCAACGACCGGCGCTATGCAGGCACACAACCTCGCCGGCCCACCGTTGCCGTCATGAGCGATATATTCAGCTTTTCATATCCCATTGATATTTTTTATGGCATCACGGATACCGCTCAAGCGCTGGGGATCAATATAGTGTATGCCGCCGGCGGCCCATTACGGACGGTGGACGGGGTAGCGATGACCAGGAGTATCGTATTCAGCCTGATTGGCCCAAACAATGCGGATGGCGTCATCATCGTTTCAAGCCTACTGGCAACTGCCAGTCGTTTGGAGGAGTTCATCGCATTCTGCAAGCAGTACGAACCCTTACCGGTCGTCAGCGTTGGACTGAAACTGCCCGATATACCGAGTATCACCATTGCGAATTATGCCGGCGTCTACGATGAGACGGCGCACCTCATTACTGCGCATAGCTACCGGCGGATTGCCTTTATTCGCGGCCCGGAAGGTCATCCGGAGGCGGAAGAACGGTTCCAGGCATATACCGACACTTTGGCTGCCCATGGCATCCCCATTGACCCCGCCTTGATCGTGAGTGGCCAATTCAACGTGCAGTCGGGCGCTCAGGCCGTCACGACACTGCTCGACCAGCGCGGCGTCGCGTTCGAGGCCATTGTGGCCGCGAGCGATCAAATCGCGTTGGGAGCGTTAGAGGCTCTGGAAGCACGTGGCATACGTGTGCCGGGTCAAGTGGGCCTCGCTGGATTTGACGACATAGACGAAGCGCGTTACACCAGTCCATCGCTCACCACCGTGCGCCAGCCCTATTACGCGGTAGGCGTGCGCGCGCTTGAAACCCTCCTGGCGCGGATGGCCGGAAGGGATGTGCCTGAAGAGTTACAGGTGCCAACGGAATGTATTATCCGGGAGTCTTGCGGATGTCTACGCCAGGAAGTGCTGTATGTGATGGAAGAACCAATCCCTACCAGCGCACCTGTCTCCTCATGCCAGGAGCTGATCACGGCGCGGATGCCTGATATCCTCCAAGAACTCACCCTCAGCAACGGTTCGCCACTGGGCGATCAACTCCCGGCCTGGCTGCATACCCTGCTGCACAAATTTTGTCAGGATCTCGAAACGGCTGGCCACGCGGTCTTTGCGCCGGCGCTGTACGAAATCCTGCGCCAGATCATAAAGACCGGTGACGATGTGGCGCGCTGGCCATATATTGTCTCCGTCTTGCGCAAGCACACGATGTCGGTGCGCCTTCAGCCGTCCCAACAGCGCCACGCAGAACTCCTGTGGCAGCAGGCCCGGCTGGTGGTTGCCCAGATGGCTCACCAGGCTCAGGATGCCCGCCTCATCCGGACAAGACAACTCGCCAGGAGGATGAGCGACCTCGGAGCGGAATTGCAGACCACCTTTCACGTGGCCAGCATCCTGGATGTGTTGGCCAGCCAGTTGCCGCGCCTGGGGATTCCACGTTTCTACCTTGCTCTGTACGAGAAGACAGACACCTATCGTTATCCCCAACCTCCGCCAGAATGGGCGCGATTAGTGTTGGCCTATACCGAGCAAGGACGGCTCGAAATCCTGCCCGACGAACAGCGCTTTCCGTCCCGCCGTTTGTTGCCACCCGACAGTTTTCCCGTAGAGCATCCCTCGGTTATGGTTGCCACCTCTCTCGACGCTCAAAACCAACTCTTGGGCTTCATCATCTTCGAAGATCGGCTGGAGGAGAAACTTTTCTATCGAGACCTGCGTCTCCAGATCAGCAGCGCCCTGCAAAGCGCCCTGCTCATCCAGCGACTGCAAGAACGTTCCGCAGAACTGGCCCGCCAGCAGTATGTCCTCAATACGTTTATGGAAAACGTTCCGGACTATATCTACTTCAAAGACCTGGAGAGCCGCTTCACGCGCGCCAACAAGGCCCTCGCGCTCAGGTTGGGGTTCGCCGATGCCAGCGAAGGGATCGGCAAGACTGATTTCGACCTTTTTGTCGAGGAGCAAGCGCGAGTCAGGTACGAGCAAGAGCAGCACATCATGCGCACGGGACAGCCACTCCTCAACCTGGAAGAAAACGATGGGCATGGAAATTGGGCGCTCACCACCAAGATGCCCCTGCGCGACGAGAAAGGGACCATCATCGGCACCTTCGGCATCTCGCACGACATCAGCCAACTCAAGCAGGCGCAGACAGCGTTGGAGAGAGCCTACGCAGATGTCGAGAAACGGGTCGAGGAGCGCACCGTCGAATTGCAGCTTGAAATCGCCGAACGCAAGCAGGTCCAAGCCGAACGCGAAGCGTTGATCACTGAATTGGAAGCCAAGAACGCCGAACTGGAGCGCTTTACGTACACTGTCTCCCACGACCTGAAAAGCCCCTTGATCACTATCGGCGGCTTTGTGGGCTTTCTGGAAAAGGATGCCCTGGCTGGCAACGTGGAGCAAGTTAAAGCCGATGTTGTCCACATCAACGATGCCGTCGCCAGGATGCAAAGGCTGCTGGATGAATTGTTGGAGTTGTCGCGCATCGGGCGGCAGATGAACCCACCGGAGGCGATCTCCTTTGCCGAGATCGCGAACGAAGCCATAAAGCTGATGTATGGGCGTATCAAGACGCGCGGTGTGGCGGTGGAGATTGTGACCGACCTGCCGACCGTCTACGGCGACCGGTCGCGGTTGGTCGAAGTGGTACAAAACCTGATCGACAACGCCTGCAAATTTATGAGTGAACAGCCTCAGCCACGGATTGAGATCGGCGTGCGGCAGGACAAGACCGAGCCGATCTTCTACGTGCGTGATAATGGCATCGGCATCGAACCGCAGTATCACAACAAGGTCTTTGGCTTGTTCGAGAAACTCAATCCACAGAGCGAGGGGACTGGCGTCGGCCTGGCCCTGGTCAAGCGCATCGTCGAAACGCACGGCGGCAGAATCTGGGTCGAATCAGAAGGTGACGGCAAGGGTAGCACGTTTTGTTTTACCCTGAACACTGAAACGACAGCTTATTCAAGTTGACTCCGCCAGGCATCGCAGAGAACAGGAGTAGTATGCAAAATCAGGAAAGAATACCCGGACGATTGGGCAGCCTGCCGCGGACGCTGCAAAACCGACTGGCAGAATTCTTGATCCCTTCCTCAGAGGAGATTCGAGCGTGGAAACAGCAGTTAGCTGATAACATTCTGCGTTCTTCTTTTGCCGTAGCCATCTTGCTGTTAGGCGGCGGCGCCTATTACGCCTATACCGTCGATGCGGTGTGGCTGGTCCCCTTTTACGGGGTTATGGTCAGCCTGTGGACGCTGATCGCGTTTTTGCCGAAAATTCCGTACGTGCTGCGCGCCTGGACGTTGCTGCTCTTGATCTACGCCATCGCCATCCTTGACTTGTTCGAATCCGGGCGCACCGGCAGCGCCCGCGTCTTCCTGATTGCCCTGCCGGTGTTGAGCCTGCTGCTCTTCGACTGGCGTATGAGCGCGCTGACTTTGGGCGTCTGTCTGGCCACTCTGGGCGGATTTGGCTGGCTCTACACGACCGGGCGCCTCGTCGTTGCGCCAGAAATCGCCAATTCGACCAACCCGGCGATCTGGATTAGCAACACGTTGGTCTTCTTCTTCATCTCCGTCCTTCTGATGACGTCGGCCAACTACCTGATCCATCGACTTGCCCAAGCCGTGATCCACCTGAAAGACAGTGTGAAGACAACCCAGGATGCACTCTCGCTCCAGCATGCTGTGTTTGACGCCACCGCCGATGGCATCCTGGCCGTGGACCACACCGGCAGAATAACCACAGCCAACCGCAAATTTGTTGAGCTGTGGGACATCCCGGAATCGATCATCACGTCCCGCAGCGACTCTGAGGCCATCGCGTCTGTCATAGCGCAAGTGGCCGACCCGGTGGAATTTATGGCAAGAATTCACGAATTGTACGAACAGCCGCATGTAGAAAGCTACGATCTGCTCTACCTGAAAGACGGGCGCGTTTTTGAGCACTACTCCAGTCCTCAGCGGCTCAACAACGATACCGTCGGTAGAGTATGGGCTTTCAGAGATGTCACGGCGCAAAAGCGGGTCGAAGAGACCCTGGAACGCGAGCGGATTTTGCTGCGCACCCTGGTGGATACGATGCCCGCGATCATCTTTGCCAAAGACGCCGCTGGGCGTAAAATCTTGGCAAACATTGGCGACCAACAAGCAATGGGCGTCCAATCCGAGGCTGAGGTTATCGGTAAAACAGACTTCGAGATTTATTCACCCGAAAAAGCTGCCAGATTCGCAGAAGAAGATCGGCGTGTTCTTGAAGGCGGAGAGACCTTCGAATCCGAAAGCATGTTCCTCGATAGCCGCACCGGGCAGCAGTGGTGGGTATCCGGCTCCAAGCGCCCCCTGCGAAATGAAGCCGGGCAAATCATCGGGTTGATCGGCAGCTTCTACGACATCACCCGCATCAAGGAAGGGGAAATAGAGCGCGAGCAGCTAATTGCCGAACTGGAAGCCAAGAACGCCGAACTGGAGCGCTTCACCTATACTGTCTCCCACGACCTCAAAAGCCCGCTCATCACCATCGGCGGCTTCGTCGGCTTTTTGCAGCAAGACTTGCTCAACGGCAACACCACCCAGGCCCAGACAGATATGGAGCGCATCCTCGACGCGCTTGCCAGAATGCAGCAGTTGCTCGATGAGTTGCTGGAACTCTCGCGTATCGGGCGGCGCATGAATCCGCCGCAAACAGTGCCCTTCGAGACCATCGTCCGCGAAGCGATGGAACTGGTATCCGGGCGCATCGCCGCCGGCAACGTGACCGTGGACATCATACCCGACCTGCCCACCGTCTACGGCGACCGGGCGCGGCTGGTGGAAGTTGTGCAGAACCTGGTCGACAATGCCTGCAAGTATATGGGCGACACGCCCAACCCGCACGTTGAGATCGGTGCGCGGCAGACAGAGGCCGGGACGGTCTTCTACGTGCGTGATAACGGCATCGGCATTGAACCGCAAAACCGCGAGAAGATATTCGGCCTCTTCGACAAAATCGATCCTGCCAGTGATGGGACTGGTGTGGGATTAGCCATCGTCAGGCGCATCATCGAGACGCATGGCGGACACATTTGGGTAGATTCAGAAGGAGATGGTCGCGGCAGCACATTCTGTTTCACGCTGGCCGCCGCGAAATGAAGACAGTTAATAGGAGGTCAACGATGCTAACAGAGCCAAACAACACCATCCTACTTGTCGAGGATAATCCGGCGCACGCCGAAATCGTGATCCGCAGTTTTCAGGATCACCACATCACCAACCACATCGTCCACGTGCTGGATGGCGAAGCCGCGCTGGACTACCTGCTCCACCGTGGTCAGTACGTCAACGCGGAAAACAACCCCCGCCCGCGGATAGTCCTGCTCGACCTGCGCCTGCCCAAGATCGGCGGCCTGCAGCTTCTCCATGAAATCAAGACGCACGAGATACTATGCAGCATCCCCGTCGTGATTCTCACTACCTCCGAAGCCACGCGCGATCTGGCGCTGGCCTACGCCAACCACGCCAACAGCTACCTGGTCAAACCCGTAGACTTCACCAAGTTTTCGCAGTTGATCGATGACCTGGGCATCTACTGGCTGGACTGGAATCGCCAGCCGGAGAGCTAACACGACAGTTTATACCGTTCGGCGCACCCAAGTCAGGCCAAGAGCGCGCTAACGATGGTCTGCGCCTCCTCCTGGATGCGCGCCAGATGGTCCACTCCCCGGAAGCTCTCGGCGTAAATCTTGTACACATCCTCCGTGCCCGAAGGCCGCGCCGCGAACCACCCGTTTTCCGCGATCACCTTCAACCCACCGATGGGCGCATCATTGCCCGGCGCGCGCGTCAGTTTGGCCCGGATAGGCTCCCCGGCCAACGTCTGCGCCGTCACCTGCTCCGGCGCGAAATCCTGCAACACCGCCTTCTGCGCAGCGTTCGCGGGCGCGTCGATGCGCGCGTACACCGGGCTGCCGAATTGCGCCTCCAACACGCGGTAGTGCTCGCCGGGGTCCTTGCCGGTGACGGCAGTGATCTCGGCGGCCAGCAGGTCGAGGATGAAGCCGTCCTTGTCGGTGCTCCAGACCGCGCCATCCCGCCGCAAGAATGACGCCCCCGCGCTTTCCTCCCCGCCGAAACCAAACGTCCCCGTGAGCAGACCATCGACGAACCACTTGAAGCCCACCGGCGTCTCCACCAACCGGCGGCCCAGATGCGCTGCCACCCGGTCGATCATCGCGCTGGAGACCAGCGTCTTGCCCACCGCCGCGTCGGCGCGCCAGCCGGGACGGTGCTGGAAGAGATAGTGGATCGCCACGGCCAGGTAGTGGTTGGGATTGAGCAGCCCGGCGCTGCGGGTGACGATGCCGTGGCGGTCGAAGTCCGTGTCGTTGCCAAAAGCGACGTCGAAGCGCTCCTTGAGCTGAATCAGCCCGGCCATCGCGTAGGGCGACGAGCAATCCATGCGAATCTTGCCATCCCAATCCAGGCGCATAAAGGCGAACGTCGGGTCGACAGCGGGATTGACGATCTCCAAATCCAGGCTATACCGCTCCGCAATCGGTTCCCAAAAAGCGACGCCCGCCCCGCCCATCGGGTCGACGCCGATTTTCAACCCGGCCCGGGCGATGGCTTCCATATCCACCACAGACTGCAAATCGTTCACATACGGCGTGATGTAATCGTAGGCATGCGTGGTCTCCGCCTGGAGCGCCCGCGCGAAAGACATCCGCCGCACGTCGCGCAGCCCCTCCGCCATGATGACGTTGGCGCGCTCCTGAATTTGTCTCGTGAGTACCGTATCCGCAGGGCCGCCGGAAGGCGGATTGTACTTGAAGCCGCCATCTTCCGGCGGATTGTGCGACGGCGTGATGACGACGCCGTCAGCCAGGTCTGTCGTGCGCCCCTGGTTGTGCGTCAGAATCGCGTGGGAGATCACGGGCGTGGGCGTGTAGCCCAATCCATCCTGGTAGAAGACATCCACACCGTTGGCAGCGAACACCTCGATAGCCGTCGCCAGCGCGGGTTCGGAGAGCGCGTGCGTGTCCATCCCGATGTACAGCGGCCCGCTCACGCCCTGCGCCGCCCGCAACTCACAAATCGCCTGGGACGTCGCCAGAATATGCGCCTCGTTGAAGCTGCACGCCAGCGACGATCCACGATGCCCGGACGTGCCAAACGCGACGCGCTGCGCTGCCTCATTCACATCCGGCTGATACACATAATACGCCGTCACCAAACGCGGGATGTTGACCAACATCTCACGCGGCGCTGGCTTCCCGGCCAAAGGATGAATCGACATAAGAGTACCTCCTAATGAATGGCAAATGGCGAATGGCGAAGAGATTATTTTTGATAGTTTTGCATACGGTTAATTTCGGTTACCAGTAGTGCTATGACTCTCCTGAAAAAAGGTCGCTGTTGACTTGAATGTGGGGAGAAATCGGTAAAAAACTCGATTTTTAGCGCGTTTCATCCCTACAACGCAGGAGTTACGAAGCACAAGTGGGACATCACGCGCACCAGTTTTTGAAAAATCGGGTTTTTTCAGCGGAGTCAATAATGCTTTCCGATACCCAAAAAATCTCCACAGATCTTCACTTGTGATAGCCTGCGGCGCATTCTTCATCCACGTTTCATAATTCTGTGCATCATCCACCCGAAATCATCTGCCATCTGCCATTTGCCATTTTACAGGTACATCGCGTCCATATACACCGTCGTAAAGCCTGGGTGGACAGTGAGTTCGACGTAGCGGACGCGCTCGATGATTTGCGCGGCCAGGCGGCGCTGCTCCGCCGAGATCAGCATCTGCCGCGCGCCGGTCCCGGCAGCGTTTCCCACCTGCTTGAACCGTTCAAGCGGCAGGGATGGGAACATCCCGATGTGAATCGCGCTCTCCAAGTCGAGGTACGTGCCGAACGCGCCAGCGACGATGAACGTGTCGATGTCTTGCGCCGTCAACCCGGCTTCCAGCAACAACACCTCCACACCCGCGCGGATCGCGCCTTTCGCCAACTGAATCTCGTTGACATCCCGGCGGGTGACGAGCAGGTCGTGGTTGTTGCCGGTGTCTGCTGCGGGCGCGAGCAGGAACGCGCCGCCGCCGTCCCAGGAAATAATGCGCGGGTGATCCGGTTGAAAGCGCCCGGTACGCTGGACGATCCCGGCGGCGCGCAGTTCCGCCACCGCGTCGAGGATGCCGGAGCCACACAATCCCACCGGCGGTTTGCCGCCGATGGTTTGCAGGCGCACGCCGTCGTCGCGGATTTGCACGTACTCCACCGCGCCGGGCGCAGCGCGCATCCCCGCGTGGATGTGCGCGCCTTCGAACGCCGGGCCGGAGGCGCACGAGCAACTGAACAGTTGCCCGTCCACCGCCAGGCTGATCTCCGTGTTCGTGCCGATGTCGAGGGCGACCGTCGGCTTTTGCGCGCGCCATGCATCCGTCGCCAGCAGCATCGCGACGTGATCCGCGCCGACGTATCCGGCGATGTTCGGCGGCAGGTACACCTTTGCGCCGGAAGCCAGCTTCAGCCCCAGGTGACACGCGCAGATATCCAGCGGCTCGGTGACGGCGGCGATGTAGGGCGACTCGCCCAACTGCCGCACCGGCAGCCCGGCGAAGAAATGGTGAATGGCCGTGTTGCCCACCACCACCGCTTCGACGATCTGCGCGTGGATCACACCGGCCTCGCGGCAAAGTTGGTCGATCAGGTCGTTGAGGCTCTCGATCAGCCGCGCCTGCAGCAGATGACGCCCATCGGAATGCCGGTTGGCATGGGCGATACGGCTGACCACGTCCTCACCGTAGGCGATCTGCGGATTCATCAACCCCGCCTTGGCCAACGTGTGGCCGCTCGCCAGGTCGAGCAGGTAGGCCGCCATCTTCGTCGTGCCAACGTCCACCGCCAGGCCGAGCAACGCCTGCTCCGGGTGTAACACGCCAACGGCTTCGCCGCGATGGTTATGGCGTCGCAGCGCCAGGCGCACGGACCAATCCTGTTCGCGCAGCTTCGCGGAAAGGTCACGCAGCACCGGCTGGTCGAAGAAGGGACGCGGGATAGCCTGCTCCGCGAGCGCGTCGGTCAGGCGGACGGTGTCGGAGCGCAAATCGTGCAAGTTCGCCGGGACAAGTGTAACGTCCACGGGCTGCACCACGGGATCGACGGCGACCTCGCTTTCCTGCCCCTCGACCTGCAAACGCTGCGGCGTGCTCAACGAGGCCGGGGGAATATCGATTTTCACATCGCTGAGTGGACGGGCCTGGCAGGCCAGCCGGTGACCCGCCGCCAGTTCTAGTGCGCTGAACGCGCGCAGCTCGACCGGGGTGGGCGGCGTCAGCTCGCCGTCCACACGCCGCACGCGACACTTGCCGCACGCGCCCGCACCGCCACACACAGCGACGATTTCCACGCCCGCGCGCCGCGCCGCATCCAGCAGCGTCATTCCCGGTTCGACGAGCGCCCGGCGTCCAACGGGTTCCAAATCCACTTTGTGTTGAATTTCGACATGGCGTCCTGAAAGATGCTGTTGATTTTCCACGCGCAAACCCCGTCCAATCGTTATTCTATCACTAAAGGGTAACACTTATTTTAGTAGCGTCAACCCGCCGCCGGATACAGGTTCAGGTGTTGGGAAGCGTGGAGAGCGCCGTTGGATCAGAATCCAGCGCAAGCTGTCACACATTCTTAACCTACCAGACACACGCCCTTAACCATAATCAGCATAGAGTGGGGAACTCTGGCGGCAGGCGCTGCGTCCTAATAGCATAAGCGCGTAACAGCGCATGGTTTATTTAGTTTCAGTGTTAAGGAGGGAAGCGAAGATGTTTACGAAACGAGTGCGTTCGATCGCTTTGCTATTGGCGTTGTTGGTGCTGGCTGCGCCCGTGGCGGCGCAAGGGCCAGGCCCACAACATTCCGACCCGACGTGGCAAGCGTCCTACTGGAACAATGTGGAGCTTGCGGGTACGCCGGTGTTACAGCGCGCGGAGGCCAATATCGACTACGACTGGGTGAATGGCTCGCCCGCGCCCGGCGTCGTCAACACGGACAATTTCTCCGTGCGGTGGACGCGCGAATTGACGGTGACGACGGGGGTGTACCGCTTCATGGCCGTGGCCGACGACGGGATTCGGATTTCCGTCAATGGCACGTTGATTCTGGACGAGTGGCGCATCAGCGCAGGCGATGTGACGTACCAGCGGGAGGTGCAGTTAGGCGCAGGAAAGCACACGATCGTCGTGGAGTACTTCGAGTTGGATGGCAACGCCCT